>NVVU01000053.1 GCA_002733485.1 Robiginitomaculum sp. | reverse complement strand
TCAACGTCGTCTTGCCGTGGTCAACATGACCAATCGTGCCAATGTTGACGTGCGGCTTGTTGCGTACAAATTTCTCTTTAGCCATTTCGACTTCCCATAGTTGTGGGCACCCGGATCACCCCGGGCACCGCGCCTTTATTCGTTTTTTACGTGCACACCGCGCTTGCTGGCGTGAAACTCACCTTCATACGAAGCCAGAGTGATATCACCCGAGCCGATTACGCGCGCACTTACTCCATTTGCGTGGCCTTGGAAAGCCACATCTCCAGAACCGGCGATTCTGGCATGAAACGGCGTGGCCGTTCCGCCCTTGATCAGAATATCGCCAGAGCCATTAATACTGGCACGCAACGCACCATTGACAGAGGCAATTTCAATATCGCCGGAGCCGTTAACCTGAGCATCCAGCGCCCCGGTAACCTTACCAACGCTCAGATCACCCGAGCCGTTGATTTGCGCCTCCGCACCGTCGCCAACATTGCCAACGGACAGATCCCCGGAGCCATTGATCWGGGCATCCAGATCGCCCGCCACGTCACCAGCGATAAAGTCGCCGGAGCCGTTCACTTGTGTATCCAGATCACCGGATACATCACCAATGGTAAACTTACCACAGCCATTGACCTGAATATCAGCTTCGCCAAGATCCCCGGCCTCGCCAAATACCCGCCCACCGGAAATATCCAGCGCGGTGCCCCGGGGCACAGAGACCGTTATGGTCGGAAAGTCTTCCAGCGGATGCTTTTTGCCAGCATACCAGCGTTTGCCCAAAGACAATTTAACCTTGCCCTTACGAGACGAGCAATTGGCAGAACGGATTTTCTTGCCACGGACCAGAACCTCGCCCTTGCGCAAAGACACTTTGGGCGCATTAATAATGCCTGCCCCCTCGTCTATATCAACTGTGATTTTGGACCCGCCCGTGGTGCGGATATGCACCGTGCCCATCACATCCTGCAGTACCAGCGCGCGCGAATCATAGCTGTCTGCCGCCAGGGATGTCCCCGCCGCCAGCGCATAACCCGCCACTAAAATGGTACCAAAAGCTTTCATCGTTATCATAACACGTCTCCTCGGTTTGTGTTCGTCATAACAACCAGATGCGCCCTAACGCATAAATGGATGCACGATGAACAAAAATTCAGAGACCTTTGCCAAAAAGATATGACGCTGGAGCGGGTAGCGGGAATCGAACCCGCATCTTCAGCTTGGAAGGCTGTGACTCTACCATTGAGCTATACCCGCCTTGCCTGCGCCATTACCATAGCGAATGTGAAGTGGTGGAGGGGGCTGGATTCGAACCAGCGTACGCTCACGCGGCCAGATTTACAGTCTGGTGCCTTTAACCACTCGACCACCCCTCCAAAAAATACGTACAGAGGACCGCTTCACAGAACTTCACTTTAGGGCAAAGATGTGCGTTATTCTCCCATCAAAAAAACAGCCTCCGCCCCCTGCCCCAAACCAGCGGGCAGAAACAGCGAAGACTTAAACAGAATCCTGAGCCGCGATGTATAGACATTGTCGTTCAGCTATGCAACGCCAAATTCAACAAATTTCATCAAATAAGGCAGGGCCGTGAAACACTCCCGAAAACACCCCAAATTACCCCGTAAATCCGGGGCCGCACCAGCATCAGAAAACGCCTTCTGGCTGTGGGGCACCCATGCGGTTATGGCGGCGCTGCAAAACCCGGCGCGCCAGTACGTAAAGCTATACGCCAGTAAAAATGCCGTCGCCTCACTGCCAAAAGGCACCAGCACCATCCCCGCCAGTGCACAGGAAATCTCATCGCTTTTGCCCGACGGTGCGGTGCATCAGGGCTTGGCCCTGCATACCCGCCCACTGCCCCCGGCAATGCTGGAAGACATCATGGATTGCCCGCGTGGCGTTCTTCTCATGCTGGACGGGGTGACAGACCCGCGCAATATCGGCGCGATTTTTCGCTCGAGCGCCGCCTTTGGGGCGCTGGGCATCATCGCACAGGAACGCCACATGCCCCCGCTTAGCGGCGTGCTGGCCAAAGCCGCCACCGGGGCCATTGAAACGGTGAACACTTATGGCGTGGTCAATCTGTCACGCACGCTGGAAGAATTGGCATCAGCAGGCTGGTTCAGCATTGGTCTGGCCGGGGAAACCCGCGCCACCATCGGCCAAGCACTAAAGGGGGCCGACAAGGTGTGTCTGGTGCTGGGGTCAGAGGGCAAGGGCCTGCGCCCCAATGTCGCCAAACATTGCGACCAGCTGGCCCGCATCCCCATTAGCAAGGAGATGGAAAGCCTGAACGTCTCCACCGCCGCCGCCATCGCTCTTTATGAGGCAAAACGGGGGTAAGGCTGTAAATACTTGTTATTTTGTGGTAACGTTACAGACACGGTGGCCTTGAAGAGTATTTCATCTGTTACATTTCTCTGTTCTTGGCTATGCGCAGATGAATTGGGGGCAGCCATGATATTATCGCGCACTAAGCTATTCGTGGTTATCGCCGCCATTACCGGGGTGTTTTCCTTCGCCCCTCAGATTGCCCATGCTGGCAACACCCCGCAAACCTGCAACGATGGCTATATGCTGTTAAATAAAGAACGCTATAAGGCAGCCGTCAACACTCTGACACGGTGCCTGAACAAACGATCTTTGACTGCAAAGAGCCGTGCCATTAGCTATTTCAACCGTGGTCTGGCCTACTACCTTTTGGGGCAGGGTATACTTGAACAGGAAAAGGATAATGTAGAATGGGAAAAAGCTGACAGTTTTTTTGAAAAAGCACTGAAAGACGCTGAAAATTCAATCAAAATTGATCCTTCCAGTGCAGCAGACGCATATTGTCTCAGAGGACAAATTTGGCTTGAATTATCATGGGGCGAAGTTGGGTATGACGATTTGGAAAAGGGAAAGGCCATGGGCGCATCAGATGACAGGTGTCAGCCTTAATTCCTCTCTCCATTTGATGGAACAACCCACTGGCGCAGCGGTCGGATGACAAGGAAAAGAGACTTTACTCAGCCGGGTATCGCGCGGCCATAACCTTCAAAGATTGCGCAATCAGTTCGCGCAAAACGTCCACATCAATATCAGATAATTTTTTGATATAGAGACAGGATTTTCCGGTTTTATATTTACCCAGCTTCGCCATCAATTCAGGAAAAATGTCAAAGCCAGGAATAATGTACAGGGATATATTCTGCGCACGCGGCGAGAATCCTACGCGCATAGAGTCCCCTTCCCGGCCACTGTCATAGCGATAGTGATAGCGCCCAAAACCGATGATAGCCGTGCCCCACATTTTGGCGGACTCGCCCGATAACGTGGCCATTAGTGCAGCAATAGTTTTGCAGTCTTCGCGTTTTTGCGCGTTCTCAATGGCACCCAAAAAGGTCGCCACATTGCCATCATTCTCCTGGGTTTTATTTGGCTTAGCCATTTAATCTCTCCACTTGATCGAACAGCCCATGGACGAGGTTTGATCGCGCGGGCCGCCCTCTCCTGCTGCGATGTGTTGCATGGCTTCATAAAGCTCGCGCCGGGCATCAGGGGGTACAGCATTGCGCCCGGATGCATCCAGCCTGCCCCGGTATTGCAGGCCTAAATCCGCATCAAAGCCAAAAAAATCCGGCGTACACACCGCGTCATAAGCGCGGGCCACGCTTTGCTCTACATCAATCAGATAGGGAAAGGTGAAGCCGTGCGCTTTGGCAAAAACCGCCATTTTGTCCGGCGCATCGGCGGGATAGACCCTCCAGTCATTGGGCATGATCGCGGCAACGCCCATGCCCAGCCCCTGCACCGCCTGTGCCTCGCACACCAGCCGATCAATGATGGCCAGCACATAGGGGCAATGGTTACAGATAAACATGAAGAGCAAGCCTTTTGGCCCGCGCAAAGTTTGCAAAGTATGGCGCTTGCTGTCCGTATCCGACAGGTCAAAGTCCGGGGCCTGCCATCCAAAATCACAAATGGGGGTGTGCATCAGGGCCATGAGATAATTCCCCTTTTCCTATTTCACACTATCGCGGATCGCCTTGATATTGGCGGCGTAATGGGCCGGTGTTCCACCAGCAAAAACGGCAGAGCCAGCGACCAATGCGGTGGCACCGGCGGCGACAACGGCAGGCGCCGTTTTTGGATTTATGCCGCCGTCCAGCTCGATAATAATGTCTCGATCCCCGATTAGAGCTTTGAGCTGTTTTACTTTTTCCACCGTTTGCTGGATGAAGCTCTGCCCGCCAAAGCCGGGATTTACGCTCATCAGCAAGACCAGGTCCAGCTTGTCCAGTACGTTTTCCAGTACGCTGATCGGGGTGGCGGGGTTAAGCGATACGCCCGCCTTTTTGCCAAGGATTTTAATGACTTGCAGGCCCCGGTCCAGATGCACCCCGGCCTCGGCATGGATGGTGATGTAGTCCGATCCGGCCTTGGCAAAGGCTTCAAGATAAGGCTCATAAGGCTCGATCATCAAATGCACATCAAAGGTTTTCTTTGTATGGGGCCGAAGCGCCGCCACCACGTCCGGGCCAATGGTGATATTGGGCACAAAATGGCCATCCATCACGTCCACATGGATCCAGTCTGCCCCGGCCGCATCGATGGCGGCCACTTCCTCGCCCAGCCGGGCGAAATCCGCCGACAGGATAGAGGGGGATATGATGATGTCTTTGGTCATGGTTTTTGCTCTTTATCTCACATTGTCATTGCCCGGTTTATCCGGGCTATCCAGTTCTATTGGCGGCTTTCTGGATTACCGGGACAAGCCCGGTAATGACAGCTTAAATGTGTTACCCCCCTCACCCCACCCTTCTCCCTCAGGGAGAAGGGGAAAGTTACAACCCGCCTTTGTGGACTACAAACTGCATGCCCCGGCTCTGGCGTTTGCGGTCATAGGCCACCAGACGCACCAGACAGGACGGGTCCGCATCGCGGCAATCGTTTAACGCCTGCATGATTTTTTTGGCACCTCGCTCGCCAAACAGCGGCAATTTCCACATATACCAGTAATCGTCGGTGGCCCGTTCCAGCTCGCAATATTCCACCGCACAATCCCAGTCCTGAGAAAAGCAATATTCGATTTGCGCTTCAATCTGCGTCTCACTCATTGGCGGCAGATATGAAAACGTCTCGAACTTGAGGCTTTGCGGATTATCCAGCCGTGAGGGGTGGTTTTGAATAGTCATATCCATGATGATCTCCTAACCTGCCTTATCCAGTTTATCGACGGTATCAAACTCGAACTTGATCTCTTTCCAGGTCTCCAGTGCCGCGCCCAGCGCCGGGCAGTGTTTGGCCGCGTTTAGCAAGACATCCTTGCCCTCGCGCTCAAGGTCCTTGCCTTCATTGCGCGCCATAACGCAGGCCTCCAGCGCCACGCGGTTAGCCTCAGCCCCATAAGCATTGCCCCAGGGATGGCCCAATGTGCCGCCGCCAAACTGGAACACCGCCTGATCGCCATAAATGGCCGTCAGCGCTGGCATGTGCCAAACGTGAATGCCGCCCGATGCCACCGGCAACATGCCGGGCATGGTGCCGTAATCCTGATCAAAGAACAGGCCGCGTTTGCGGTTTTCCGGGATGAAGCTGTCGCGCATCAGATCGACCCAGCCCAGTGTGGCCTCGCGGTCGCCTTCCAGCTTGCCCACAACTGTCCCTGAGTGCAGATGATCACCGCCCGAAAGGCGCAGGCATTTGGTCAGCACGCGAAAATGAATGCCGTGATAGGGGTTACGATCCACCACCGCGTGCATGGCCCGGTGAATGTGAAGGAGCATGCCATTAACGCGGCACCAGTTTGCCAGCGAGGTGTTGGCGGTAAAGCCAGCGGTGAAAAAGTCATGCATGATAATGCGCATGCCCAGCGACTTGGCGTATTCGGCGCGCTCATAGGTATCTTCCATGGTCGGTCCGGTGACATTCAGATAATGCCCCTTGCGCTCGCCGGTTTCGGCCTCGGCCTGATTCAGACCTTCGGCAACAAAATCAAAGCGTTGCTTCCACCGCATGAAGGGTTGGGAATTGACGTTTTCATCATCCTTGGTGAAATCCAGCCCGCCGCGCAGGGCTTCATACACCGCCCGGCCATAGTTCTTGCCTGAAAGGCCCAATTTTGGCTTGATGGTACAGCCCAGCATGGGGCGGCCATATTTGTTCATAATATCCCGCTCGACATTAATGCCGTTCGGCGGACCGCCGCACGTCATGACATAGGCCAGCGGGAAGCGAATATCCTCCAGCCGCAGCGCTCGGATGGCTTTGAAACCAAACACATTGCCCACCAAAGAGGTCAACACATTGGTGATCGAGCCTTCCTCGAACAGGTCAATGGGATAGGCGATAAAGGCGTAAAAACACGTATCATCGCCCGGCACGTCTTCAATGCGATAGGCGCGACCTTTATAATGGTCCATATCGGTGAAATGATCGGTCCATACGGTGGTCCAGGTGCCGGTTGAGCTTTCAGCACAAACAGCGGCGGCGGCCTCTTTCCGATCAACGCCTTCCTGGGCGGTAATTTTGAAACACGCCAACAGATCAGTTTCCTTGGGGGTGTAATTTGGATCCCAATAGGTCAGGCGATAATCCTTGACCCCCGCATCATAGGTTTTGGTACTCATGCCGCCACTCCTTCTTTTGAAACCACTGGGTCCAGTTTCCCGCTGGCATAGCGCGCGGCCATGTCGGCAAGGGTTATGGGGGTGATCCTGCCTGCCTGACCGGCGACAAGGTTGAGCAGTTGACGAAGGGAAATGCGGGCCATGTTGGTCTCTCCTAGGGGATTAAGGCCTTGGCGGCATCCGCCATAGCTTTGGCGGTAATGCCGAAATGTTTGTAAAGATCAGGGGCTGGTGCGGAGGCACCAAAACCGTCCATGCCGATAAAGGTGCTGTTTTCACCCAGCCAGCGATCCCAGCCCTGGCTCACGGCGGCCTCTATGCCCACACGTGGGGCGGTTCCCAGCACGTTGGCGCGATAGTCTGCGTCCTGCACGGCGAACAGCTCAAAACACGGCATGGAGACCACGGCGGCACGGATGCCTTCCCTGGCCAGCGCTTCTGATGCTGCCACCGCAATTTCGACTTCTGATCCGGTGGCCATTAACGTCACATCGCGGCCAATTTCCGGCTCAAAGAGGACATAAGCCCCTTTGGCGCTGAGGTTCTCGTCGGTGTGCTCCCCCCGGATCGGGACCAGACCCTGGCGCGTCAGGCTCATAATTGAGGGCGTCTCATGGGCTTTCAGCGCCAAGGCCCAGCATTCAGCGGTTTCCACCCCGTCGGCGGGGCGAAAAACGTTTGCATTCGGGATTGCCCGCAAAGAGGCCAGCGTTTCCACAGGCTGATGAGTCGGACCGTCTTCGCCAAGACCAATAGAGTCATGAGTCATCACATAAATCACCCGTGCCCCCATSWNAWGCSGRNCWGMYSANTRGCSGKNGCGSRTAYWGWMSKCRAANACCWRWNAACKTRSCKYCATMNASGKWKWMMSMMGMMGTGSWWKGCAAAGCCGTTCATCGCCGCCGCCATGCCAAATTCGCGCACGCCGTATTCGATGTAATTGCCCCTGGCATCATCCGGGGTCACCAGGGTCATGCCCGTGGCCAGGGTGCCGTTCGAGCCGGTCAGGTCGGCGGAGCCACCCAACATGGTCGGCACCGCCTTAGTCAGGCCATCCAGGGTTATTTTAGAGGTGATGCGGGTGGCAATTTTTTTGGAATCTGCAACAAAGCCCCGCTTGATCTGATTAACTGTCGCATCAAAATCTGTAGGCAGCGTGCCGGTAACACCCTCGATAAAGCGCTCGGCCTGCGTAGAGATTTCCAGTCTTTCCATCCAGTCTTCTCGGGCCACACCGCCGCGTTCCCCAACGGTGCGCCAGCCTGCCAGTATCGCGTCCGGGATTTCAAACGGTGCAAAAGGCCAGTCCAGCTTTTCGCGCACCAGCGCGATTTCCTCATCACCCAAAGGCGCACCGTGCACGCCTGACGTGCCGCCCTTGTTGGGCGAACCAAAACCTATCACGGTTTTACAGGCGATCAGCGATGGCCGGTCGCTTTGCTGCTCAGTGGCAATGGCGGCCTCGATCGCGTCTGGATCATGGCCATCCACGCGGCGCACGGACCAGCCATAGGCCTCAAAACGTGCCAATGTGTCTTCACAAGTGGAAATTTCGGTCGCGCCATCAATGGTGATGTCGTTATCATCCCAAAGCACAATCAGCTTGGACAGATTATGACGCGCTGCCAGACCGGCGGCCTCGTGGCTGACCCCCTCCATCAAACAGCCGTCCCCGGCTATTACATAGGTGGTATGATCAACCAGATCTTCGCCATAACGGGCGCGATGCATTTTTTCGCCAAACGCCATGCCCACGGCCGTGGCCAGTCCCTGGCCCAACGGCCCTGTGGTGGTCTCAATACCCGCTCCATGACCGTATTCCGGATGGCCGGCGGTTTTGGAACCCAGCGTGCGAAAATCTTTCAGGTCATCCAGCGACCAACCTTCAGTGCCAGTCAAATAGAGAAGCGAATAGAGCAACATGGAGCCATGCCCGGCCGAAAGCACAAAGCGGTCCCGGTCGGCCCAGTTAGGGTCTTTGGCATCAAATTTCATAAACTTGCTGAAAAGCACCGTGGCCACATCCGCCATGCCCATGGGCATGCCCGGATGACCGGAATTGGCGCGTTGCACCGCATCCATCGAAAGTGCACGAATGGCGTTGGCCATATCTTTTTGCGAGGCTGTCATAGTATCGTCTTTCCCTGTTACAGCGCGTGTTCGCCAAGCGCCGCTTTGACCATGTGATAGGCGACAAGCAATTGGGTCAGTGCCAGCGGGTGGCTACGCACGGGACCTTCAATTTGCCCGACCATTTCCCGCAAGTAACTGGCCTCGGGGATCTGGCTCCACAAATAGTCCTCGATTCGGGTGGCCTGACGATCCGATATCGCGCCATTAATCCCTAAAACATCCACTGGTTTGCCGTTATCGCGGGTTAATTCCAGCGAAAGCATGCCATTGCCGCTGGCTTCGATCACTTTAGTAAAATCCGGGTGCGGCAAGGTAGGGCGCAAAATGTGCAACACGTCCAGGTGAACATCCTCGCCATGGGCCTCATCCGGAGGATGCTGAAAACGGATGATAATGTCGGCAAACATGCGTTGCGGATGAATAAAGGCCGGGCTGTCACTTTTGCGCTTTTCCAGTGAGGACAGCACCTGCGCTTCGCTATACCCGCGTCTGGTAGTATCGCGGCCGACTTTCCAACGGCGGCGCAGATCCTCCTGCGGGTCCAGGTAAATTTTCACATCATAGCAATCCCGCATGGCGCGAGTGGTATAGCCCAGCAAGCCTTCGGCGATCACATATTCCTTTGGTTCCACGTAAACCGGGCGGTCCAGCGTGCCATGGTCATGATTATAAATGGGTTTCAGGATCGGCTTGCCCGCGCGCAACAGTGCCAGATGCTGTTCCAGAATATCAATATAATTGCCTTTGAGATCCAGCGCGGAAATACCGTTTTTCGCCCGTTCCTTACGATCAAACGCATGATAGTCATCCGTGCAGATCACCGTCACCCGGTCTTCGCCCAGGATTTTGGCAATGCCTTTGGACARGGTGGTTTTGCCAACGGCGCTATCACCGACCACGCCCAGGATAATCGGGCGGTTGAGTTTTTTGTTTCTGGGCATATCAGCCTCCCTCCTGCACGGTTTCCGGTTCGGGATGAGGAATGGCGGCATTCAGCGCCTCATCAACTTCCTGTTTCTGTAACCAGCTAGTCAATATCTGTCGTTCCCGCATGGCACCGCCAAGCATCAGCGTCTGGGTTTTATAACCACCGTCGCCTTCTTCCACCCCATTAAAAAGCAGGCCCGTGGTGATGCCCGTGGCGCAAAAAACCACGTCTTTGGAGCGCACCAGCTGGTCCAGCTTCATCCAGTGATTAATGTCCAGTCCGGCGGCATCAACTGCCTGTTTTTCAGTGTGTAATTGCGGGTCCAGCTTGCCCATGAATTCACCGCCCAGCGCCTGAATGGCACAGGCCGTCAACAGCCCTTCGGGGGTGCCGCCGGTACCCAGCAAGGCATCAATGCCCGCGCCCGGCAAAGCCGCCATAATCGCGCCGGCAACATCGCCCGCCGGGTACAGCATGGTGCGCGCCCCGGCCTCGTGAATCTCACGAACCAGACGCTTGTGCCTTGGTTTCTCAAGAACATAAATGCGCAATTCTGATACCGGCTTACCAAGGGTCCTGGCCAGTTCAGTCAGAATTTCCCGCGTTGGCAGGCTGGGGTCCACCACGCCTTTGGCCACGCCGGAGGCGGCAAATTTGCGCATGTAAAAGGCCGGGCCCGGGTTAAACATGGTGCCGCGCGGGGCCACCGCAATGGTCGCCATAGCATTGGTCAGCCCCTTGGCGAGATAGGATGTGCCCTCAACCGGGTCCACGGCAATATCCAGCGCCGGACCACCCGTGCCTACGGTCTCGCCGTTATAAAGCATGGGGGCTTCGTCTTTTTCACCCTCGCCTATCACGATGCGCCCATCAATGGGCAAGCGGTTCAGCACTGTGCGCATGGCCGCCACGGCGGCCCCATCGCCCAGTTCCTGCTCGCCGCGCCCAATCCAGGCCGCCGCTGCACAGGCTGCTATCTCGGTCACTTTGCGTAAAGCGTAGGCAAAATCGGCAGGTAATGACGTATGCTGTGCCTCGCCCATGGCGCTCCCCTTGTCCTCAAGATCAATTCTGCGTGAGAACTAGCCTGCTCAAGGTGTGCTGTCCCGATCAGGAAAGGTAGGATGAGGATATCTTACGGGTAGGTAATAACCCACCCGTTTGGGGGTTATCGGGAAAGCAGCATTGCCACCGCCGCAGCACGGTTATGCACCCCCAGCTTTTCGTATAAATTACGCAAATGGAACTTGATGGTATTGGGCGAAACCCCAAAGGCCTTGGCCAGCCGGGCATTGGTTTTGCCATCACACAGGGCCTTCAAGATTTCACGCTCCCGGGCCGTCAGGCTGACCATAGGATCATGGCGTTTACCCCGGCTGAGCGGAAACACCATCTGCCCCCCGGCAACCGACATAATCATATCCATTAAATGTTCCGGAGCCTGTGTTTTAGAGCAGAATCCCGCCGCCCCCAGAGCCATGGCCCGGGCGGGAATGTCTGGGCCCAAATTGCCGGTATAGATGATAACGCTTGGCGCATTTTCACGATCGGCCAGCGCCTCCAGCACCTCTTGGGCATTACAAAATGCCATGTCCCAGCCGATAATGCCGATGTCAAACTGCATGCGCTCTACGCAATCCAGAAACAATTCCCCATCGGTGGCCGCCACCACCGTTTCAAAGCGCCCATCCTCAGTAAAGAGAGAACGCAAACCACGGATAATTAACGGATTTTTATCAGCTATGGCCAGCCGCACCGGATCCACAGCGACATCCCCGCGATGATGCTGGCCAGCATTTCTGGACAAGGTTTTGTAGGGCTCCACAGCACATCCCGGCATTACGATCCATATACCCACCCGTTCTAGCAGGAAAAGTCGCACAAAGCCATCCGACCGCCTTACCCTGTTGGATGCCCCCTTGCCTGCGGCATGTTTACACACCCCGCAAAAATACGTGCATTTCATTTTGTGCATGTTACTGCTTGAAAAAATAAAATGTCAGGGAACCCTTCAGGAGTACAATCCATGTCGGATATTGAAATTGCGCGTGCCGCCAACATGCACCCGATCAGTGACATCGCCAGCAAAATGGGCATCCCGGCCAGTGCGTTAAATCCCTATGGGCATGACAAGGCCAAGGTCTCGTTAAACTGGCTGGAGAGACAGCCAGCTCGCGATCCTGCCCGTCTGATCCTGGTTACGGCCATTTCGCCTACCCCGGCCGGTGAGGGAAAAACCACCACCTCTATCGGACTGACCGATGGCCTGAACGCCATCGGCAAGCGTGCCATAGTGTGCCTGCGCGAGCCATCTTTAGGCCCCTGTTTTGGCATGAAGGGCGGGGCGGCCGGCGGCGGCTATGCGCAGGTTGTACCCATGGAGGACATCAATCTGCACTTTACCGGCGATTTTCATGCCATCGGCGCGGCCAATAACTTGCTGGCCGCCCTGATTGATAATCACGTCTATTGGGATAATGCCCTGAACATTGACGTGCGCCGCATTAGCTGGCGGCGGGGACTGGACATGAATGACCGCTCCTTGCGCGATATCGTCACCTCGCTGGGCAGTGCCGTAAACGGCTACCCGCGACAGGGCGGCTTTGACATCACCGTGGCCTCCGAAGTGATGGCCTGTTTCTGTCTGGCCGAAAATCTGGCCGATCTGCAAACTCGCCTTGGCAATATGGTTATTGGCGAAACCCGCGATCGTACGCTGGTCAAGGCCAAGGCTCTTGAGGCCGATGGCCCCATGACGGTGCTGCTTAAAGATGCGCTGGAACCCAATCTGGTGCAAACGCTGGAAAACAACCCGGCCTTTATTCATGGCGGCCCTTTTGCCAATATCGCCCATGGTTGTAATTCGGTCATCGCCACCAAGGCCGCCATGAAACTGGCCGATTATGTGGTGACAGAAGCCGGTTTTGGTGCGGACCTGGGGGCAGAAAAGTTTTTTGACATTAAATGCCGCAAGGCTGGCCTCGCCCCGGATGCCGTGGTGGTGGTGGCCACCATACGGGCCTTAAAAATGCATGGCGGCGTGGCCAGGGACGCCTTGAGCGGTGAAAATGCCGCCGCCGTAGAGTCCGGGTGCGCCAATCTGGGCCGCCATCTTGAAAACATTGCCCGTTATGGTGTTCCGGCTATGGTAGCCATTAATCGCTTTAGCGCCGACAGCGATGCCGAAATTGAAGCCGTTATGCGCTATTGTGCTGATCTGGGCGTGGAGGTCGCGCTGGCCAATCATTGGGAGGCAGGCAGCAAAGGTGCCACCGAATTGGCGCAAAAGGCCGCTGATCTCGCCGATAGCGGCAAAGCCAAATTCCACCCGCTTTATAATAACAGCCCGTCTTTGCTGGAAAAAATCGAAACCGTAGCCCGGCAGATTTATCGCGCCGACGGTGTGGAAATTGATACCAAAGTGCTTGCCCAATTAAAGTCCTGGGAACAGGCGGGCTATGGTGATTTGCCGGTCTGCATCGCCAAAACCCAGTATTCTTTTTCTATCGACCCCACCCGTACCGGCGCCCCCACCGGCTATACCCTGCCTGTGCGCGAAGTGCGCCTTAGCGCCGGCGCGGGCTTTATTGTGGTGGTCTGCGGCGCGGTGATGACCATGCCAGGCCTGCCCCGCGTACCCGCCGCCAACAGCATTTGCCTGAACGATGACGGCCAGATCGAAGGCTTATTTTAGTCCGGGTCCAGTTTTTTTCATCCTTCGACAAGCTCAGGATGAGGAAACCTATAGATTAAATGTTCTCACCCTGAGCTTGTCGAAGGATGGCGCGAAGTTTTGACGAGCATAATAATCTCAGTTATTCCTTAGTACTTCGAGCCTTGGCCAGCTTGTCAAACGCCATCAGATCCTTTGCCAGGGCCTCGAATTCGGACAATGGCACCATGTTGGGACCATCGGATGGGGCGTTATCCGGGTCGGGATGGGTTTCGATAAAGACGGCGGCCACCCCAACAGCAACAGCGGCCCGCGCCAGCACCGGCACAAACTCACGCTGCCCACCCGAGGAACCGCCCCGGCCACCTGGCTGTTGCACCGAATGTGTGGCATCAAACACCACCGGGGTACCGTCCCTGGCCAGTACAGGAAGGGCACGCATATCACTGACCAGAGTATTATATCCAAAACTTGCGCCACGTTCGGTCACCATAATGTTTTGGTTGCCACTTTTGCGTATTTTATCCACCACATGGACCATGTCCCATGGTGCCAGAAACTGCCCTTTCTTGACATTAATCACGCAGCCCGTTGCCGCAGCCGCCTCTAACAGATCGGTCTGCCGGCACAAAAAGGCAGGAATTTGCAGCACATCAACAACTTCAGCCACAGGAGCACATTGTTCCGGTAAATGCACATCGGTCAGCACAGGCATGTCAAACGCCTCTTGTATTTCAGCCAAAACAGGCAATCCATCCCTCATGCCCATGCCACGGGCAGCGCCGGAACTGGTGCGATTAGCCTTATCAAAAGAGGTCTTGAATATCAGGGTTACACCAAGTCGATTCGATATACCCTTCAGTACTTCGGCCACTTCCATTGCATGATTTCTACTTTCCAGGGCACATGGCCCGGCGATAAAGGCAAGAGGGCTGTCATTCCCTATGTGCTTTTCCACCTTCGTACCGGACCTAAACACTATAGTGCGAGAAATCATGATTTTATTGCCTTTCTAACCTGGGCACTGCAATTACAACGTGCCACGAATAGTTGCCTATAGAAAAATAATTTAAACCCTTTCCTTTTTTGGAATAACTATTTACAGTATGCAACATGCAGGGGTGCTAACTGGACCGGATGCTTAATCTAGGCTATGCATTGGCAAGAAGCGAGGTGTGGCTACAGTTCAGCAACACCGGGAAGATGGGGGGAGATTTATCCCGTGAGTTCGCGTAAAACCTATGATCCCGAAGAAATTCTAGGGCGCAAGGAACAAGAAGTAGAGCTTGTCTCTCTGGGTTCTCAACTAGCCGGAAAAAGAGTATTGATTACAGGGGCCGCTGGCACCATTGGGTCGGCACTTTCACGTGCCGTTGCTGCCTCAGCACCGGAATCACTTGTTGCTTATGACCATGATGAATATGGCCTCTACACCCTGCGTGGCACGCTGGATGAATTACAGCCCAATATGCAGCGCCGGGTCGTTCTGGGTGATGTGCGGGACAAGGCACGTCTGCATCAGGTGTTTAAAGCCGAAAAACCCGAAATAGTTTTCCATGTTGCCGCGCTGAAACATGTAGGCATGGTCGAAGAAAACCCGGCAGAGGGTGCCGCAACCAATGTATTGGGGACCCGCAATACTTCAGATGTTGCGCGTGAATTTGGCGCACAAGCTATGGTGCTAATTTCAACCGACAAGGCCGTCAGGCCCCATAACATGATGGGGGCGACCAAAAAAATTGCTGAAGAGCTCTGTCGCACACGAGATATGGACAGCCATTCATCTACGCGCCATATCATCGTACGTTTTGGCAATGTTTTTGGCTCGTCCGGCTCTGTGGTTCCTCTTTTTGCCCATCAAATTGAGCGCCTCCTGCCAGTGACCATCACGCACCCTGAGGTCGAACGCTATTTTATGACTGAACGGGAAGCGGTGTCTCTGGTGCTAGAAGCCTTGCAAATTGGCCTCGAAGATGAAGGGTCCCGTGGCAGCCTGTTCTTTCACGATATGGGTCCGGGTGTTCGCATAGCCGATCTGGCACGTCGCATGATTACCAGTCAGGGTTTGCGCCCCAATGTTGATATTCCCATAGTGATTACCAAATTACGGGCTGGCGAAAAAATTTCAGAAGCCTTGCTTGCTCCCGGTGAAACCGCCGAAGCTACTCGCTCTAACCAGGTCGCTCTGGCACGCGGCAAGATCGATCGCAATCAGGTTGCGCTTACTCTGAATGGACTCGATGCGGCTTGCCGCTTGAGTGATGAAGCCGCAGTAAGACGAATGCTGTTTAATTACATTCATTCCGATACAGAAGCGCCCGCACAAATCAGAGCAAAATTGCCTGCCAAAAGTGAAGCAAGAGCACTGGATGGGCGCAAGTCCTGAATTCCGTTTTTTTCAAGTGCCGCCTTTCAGCTCAACATGAATTCCCATATTTCATCGGAATAATAAAATAGCCTGCGTTCACGAGGCAGGCCAATGACATTGGGATCCTTGCGAAGGCGTTCCATGGCTCGCAGGCGGTCAGAAAATGCCTTTTCAGTCATCTTGATCACTTTGCGGGGGATTTGCGCCCGCAAGAGTATGTCCGTAGATTTTTTCAGAATATCCTTTGCTCCAGCCAGATACTCCCCTTCCAGGGCCGCCTTGCATGAGATCATATTACGAACCCCCTTAAAGCAAGAAACMTTGCGATAGTGATCCACCGTATTGACCACAAAATCCAGTTCCTCCCGCAATGCCGGGTGTTGCAGGTAAATGGCTTTGGCTTCCGCAATGCGACCTTCTATGTCGTCTTTAAGGCCCCCCTCTTCTTCGATCACAAAAATCAAATCTATATCGGATCCGCGCACCAGTTTACCGGTAGTGCGTTCCGGCCTGGGCACCAGATGCGCCATATTACGACAAACGTCACCGGCGATAAGAACGCCTGTGCGCGCCAGCAAATCCGGCGGCATGGTTTCTGCAATAATCTGCTGTGCGATTTCACGTTTCTCATCAGAGATACGCACATGCTCCTGGCNNNATTTCTSYGYWYCMWRYWCAGSTTTCNTCARAANKTRTYMANMGTMRWWWYRMRTGKANTAANSTRAGARWGTCACGCAAAATAGAAGGGCTAAGTCGTGCAAATTCTTCAATTTTTTTATCAATGCGCAAATAATAGTGACCAAATGGCGTGGAATATATTTTGGAACTGTTATGACAGGTACGCCAGATTTCAAAATACCGGTTTCCCAAAGCTTCGGCAATTTCCACCCCCAGCACAGAACTGCGATCGGAGAGAATATCCAATATGTCGCTTTCGAGATTTGTATCCATCATTGGAAATTCTCTGCAATAGCCTGGCACCAGATCACAACATGACACTCTGACCACAAAATGGCCAGCATCAGTGCAGTCCAGCGTTACATTACCCCAGGATGTCCCAACAATTACTGCGATTTAAGTCGCGATTGCGATACTTTTCACGTAAAACACAGACAAGATCACTAAATTTGGGAACTCGATATGCCAAACCGCCTTTTCGCCTCTCTTACGATTGGGTTTCTGGCTCTTTTTAGCGCCAGTACGACAGCCATTGCCGGAGAAGACCTTTTGCGCCTGATCGGTTTTGGTGGCGTTTGCGCTGATTGTGATCTGTCGGGCAAGGACCTTTCGGGTGTTTCCATGAATGGTGCCAGCTTTCCCCGTGCCAATTTTACCAATGCCAACCTTACAGAAGCCAAAATCAGTGGCGCCAATTTTGGCAGGGCTGTCTTCAAGCGCGCTGATTTCAGTAGCGCAGTATTGGAAGGTTCCAACTTTGCCCGTAGCGATCTTACCGGTGCCAAAATGGATGATGTCAAGGCGCGCGGCATCAATCTGGCCTATGCCATTCTCAACGGCATCCAGGGCGAAGATGTACAGATCATTGGATCCAATCTGACACACGCCAGCATGGTGGGGGCCAAATTTCCTGATGCCGTTTTTGATAACAGTAATCTTAGTTATGCGGACCTCTCCGGGATCGCATTACCCGACGCCAGCCTGCTGAATGCCAAACTGTTCAAGGCCCGTCTGGATGGGGCATTGCTGAGCGGCGTAGAGTTTGAAGGCGCTAATCTATCGCAGGTGGAGTTTGGCCATGCCGATGTCCGCAATGCTGGATTTGACCGGGCCGTACTGAAAAGTGCCAACCTTTCCAAGGTCAAACATTTGAAACAGGAACAGCTGGACGGCGCTTGCGGGGACAAAAAAACACTACTGCCCAAAGGGTTGTCAATTCAAATGTGTGAAGGCGCACAATGGGCAAAAATCAGAAAAAGAAAGAATGGCAATACCTACACCTATTCCTTTTCTATTGCTTTGTCCGATGATGAACGCAAAGCCATTGCCGAGGCCACGCAGGAGGCCATTAAGGAATCCGGTTTTGCAATACAAAAAGCGCGCATTGCCCTTGCTGAAGCCATAGGCCAAAATGATTTTCCAAAACTGGTGATTGAGCGCAATGGAGAATCATTCTCCTGGTCCAATTTTGATGATGCTCAAAGCAAAGAACAACGATCCATAAACAGTGCCATGCGTGCACTGGATGGTATTGAACTACAAGACCGGCGTGCCCAGCGTGCACTGGACATCGCGGTTCGCTCGCTGAAAAAGGCACAGGTAGCTCTTCAGGAAGCCAATGCGCGCAAACAACTGGCCGGCGGCAAAGAATAAATTTATGACGCGACTACGCTTTATGTTTTGGAGGCTCGACCACGCGAATATGCAACTCTTTAAGCTGTGCATCAGACACCCCGTTCGGGGCCTGCATCATCAGATCCTGCGCCTGCTGGTTCATTGGGAAGAGGATCACTTCGCGGATATTTTCAACGCCCGCCAGCAGCATCACAATACGGTCAATGCCGGGTGCAATGCCCCCGTGCGGCGGCGCGCCATAGCGAAATGCGTTCAGCATGCCGCCGAACTTGTCTTCCACCACATCAGCGCCATAGCCCGCGATTTCAAAGGCTTTGAGCATCACTTCGGCGCGGTGGTTCCGGATCGCCCCAGACGATAGCTCTACACCGTTACACACGATATCATACTGGTAGGCCAGAATGTCGAGCGGGTCTTTATGCATCAGCGCATCCATGCCGCCCTGGGGCATGGAAAATGGATTGTGCGAGAAATCAACGCGCTTTTCGTCTTCATTCCATTCAAACATGGGAAAATCGACAATCCAGCAAAAGCGAAAAATATTTTCATCGATCAGGTCCAGATCTGCACCGATCTTGCTGCGCGCCGCGCCCGCCAATTTGATCGCATCACCCTCTTTGCCTGCCGAGAAGAACAGGCCGTCCCCGGCGGCAATACCGGCGCGTTCCGCCAAGGCGGCCAGCGCTTCGGCAGAGAAGAATTTGGCAATCGGCCCAGTGGCCGTCAGCTGCCCGTCTTCGTCAACAAAGCGCATATAGCCAAGGCCCGGGGCCTGCATTTCTTTTTTGGCCCAGCCATCCATTTTGTCGAAAAAACTGCGAGCCTGATCGCCTGTGCCCGGGGCCGGAATGGCGCGAACCACACCGCCGCCAGAGACGATTTTTTTGAACACGCCCAACGTCACATCGTCGCGGGAGACAAGGTCAGACACATCGCAAATCTCAAACGGAATGCGCAGGTCCGGCTTATCCGTGCCGTATTTTAACATGGCCTCGGCAAAGGGAATGCGCGCAAACGGCTCGTCCGGTACCACGCGGTCCCCGGCAAATTCATCAAATACGCCGTGTAGTACCGGTTCGATGGCGTTAAACACATCTTCCTGCGTACAAAAACTCATTTCCATATCGAGTTGGTAGAACTCACCCGGGCTGCGATCAGCGCGGCTGTCTTCATCGCGAAAACACGGCGCGATCTGGAAATATTTGTCAAAGCCCGACACCATAATCAATTGCTTGAACTGTTGCGGGGCCTGCGGCAGAGCATAAAACTGGCCCGGATGGATACGCGATGGCACCAGAAAGTCCCGCGCCCCTTCGGGTGAAGAGGCGGTCAGGATCGGAGTTTGAAACTCGGTGAAATCCTGTTCGATCATGCGGCGGCGGATCGAGGAAATAATCTGCGAGCGCAGCAAAATGTTGCTGTGCAGGGTTTCGCGGCGCAAATCCAGATAACGGTATTTGAGGCGGATGTCCTCGGGGTAATCCGGCTCACCAAACACTGGCAAAGGCAATTCGGCGGCTTCGGATTGCACCGCCATATCGGCCACATGCATTTCCACTTCGCCGGTGGGCAGGCCCGTATTGATGGTGTCCGCATCGCGGGCCACCACCTCGCCAGTGACCGAAACCACACTTTCCACACGCAAACGCTCCAGCGTTTTAAAGTGTGGATTTTCCGGCAGTAACACGATCTGGGTAATGCCATAATTATCGCGCAAATCCACAAACAACAGACCGCCATGGTCGCGTTTGCGGTGCAGCCAGCCCGACAGACGGACGGTTTTGCCAACGTGTTCACGGCGCAGTTCGCCGCAGGTATGAGTGCGATAAGTATGCATAAGACTTCTCGAAAAATTATGGCTGATCTCACAGCCCCAAAAGAGACGCGCCAATGAAGCGAATTTGCACCATAAGTCAATTGGGCGAGACATATTCTCTTGCACTCTGTATCAGGTTCAGGCAACCGCAAGACCGGACCACGCACACATACGGACCAGGACCATGAACGAAAGCAAAGTTATAGAATTAAACTTGGGCAGTATGCCTGCGGCCAAAACGCTGCGTCATGACCTCACGGCCCTTGGTGTCAAAAATGGCGATATGCTGTTGGCACACACCACTTTGTCCAAACTGGGATGGGTGCCAGGCGGCGCGCAAACCATCGCCGAAACGCTTATCGGCTGCGTGGGCCGTGAAGGTTTGATCTGTGTCCCGACGTTTAGCTCGCAAAATACCGATCCAGCCAACTGGCAGGCCCCGCCCGTGCCACAGGACTGGCATGATGAAATCCGCGCCACCATGCCCCCCTTTCACCCTGCCTATACCCCCACCCGCTCCATGGGGGCGATCAATGACGTGATCCGGACCATGCCCGAAGCAGTGCGCAATGGGCATCCGTTTTCCTCGTTCACGGCCATTGGTAATAACGCAAAGGCGATCGTCAATGATTTTACTGTGGCGTTTGACTTTGATGAACATTCGCCGCTGGCCCGCCTTTATGACGCCGATGCCAATGTCCTTTTTTTGGGGACCGGCTTTACCAATTGCACCTGTTTTCATCTTGGAGAACACCGGGCGGGGAAATTAAACCCCGCCAAAGGCGGCACGGCCATGATGGTTGATGGGAAACGGCAATGGGTAAGTTTTGATACTTTTGCGTATTGCGATGACGATTTTGAAACTCTGGGCAATGCCTTCGAGGCCCACAGCCAAACCCTGCGTAAAGGCAAGGTCGGYCATGCAGATTGCCTATTATTTTCCATTCGTGAAGCTGTGGACTTTGCGCAAAAATGGATATCGGAGAACCGCTAGCCTCGTTGGCCACCCTAGATTCGGGCACACACCGGAATAACGAAGGGGGATGCCCTCTTAACTGACCAAATCCTGTTTATAACACCCTGCCCCTTTCCCTAATGGCCGCAATAGGGTAAACCGCGCCCGCAAGAGAGAAGGAGACCCCCATGCAGATTCGCGAGGGGCTGACGTTTGATGACGTTCTCTTGCAACCCGGCCCATCCAGGGTTTTGCCGGGGCAAGTTGATGTTTCAACGAAGCTGACAAACACCATAACTTTGAACGTGCCGCTGATTTCAGCGGCCATGGATACCGTGACCGAAGC
>NVVU01000052.1 GCA_002733485.1 Robiginitomaculum sp. | reverse complement strand
CCAATGGGCGCTGGATGCCCTGCAAAACCACAAGCCTATGACGTTGTTTGATGATTTTTATGGCTCAATCATAGATACCAAATGCTTTTCCAAGGCGCTGTTTGATCTGATTGCCCAAAACCAAACGGGCCTGATTAATCTGGCCAGCCGCGATGTCTCATCCAAAAAAGATTTTATTCTGGAACTAGCCAAGGTAGCAGGTTTGACGGGGCAGGGGGCCAAAACTGGCTCGGTCAGCGCGCTTGTGCCGCGCCGCGCCCGCGCGCTGGGGCTGGACGTAAAACAGGCAGAACAAAAGCTGGGTTATGATTTGCCGGGGCGGGCCGAGGTGTGTGCCCGTCTGGTTTCGCTATGGAGAGCGCACGCATGAAATGGAACTCGCAAATCCGTATTGGCGATCGGGTCATCGCACCGGACCAGCCCACTTATTTTATTGCCGACATTGCCTCTTCCCACGATGGGGAATTGGATCGCGCGGTCGCGCTGATCCATCTGGCGGCAAAAGCCGGGGCTGATTGCGCCAAGTTTCAGCACTTTTTGGCCAAAGACATTGTCTCGGATGAGGGTTTTAAAACTCTGGGCGGGCAAAGCACTCATCAGGCTGACTGGAAGCAGTCAGTGTTTGAAGTTTTTGAAAAATACCAGACCCCGCGTGACTGGACCGATACGCTGGTTGCCGCCTGCGCCGAGGCCGGCATTGATTATATGACCACGCCTTATGATGTGGCGGCGCTGGACCTGATGGACCCGGTGGTACAGGCTTATAAAATCGGCTCGGGCGATATGGGCTGGCCACAATTTATCGGCAAGGTGGCGGCGCGTAAAAAACCGGTATTTCTGGCCACGGGTGCCTGCAATCAGGCAGACGTGGACAGAGCGGTTGTCACGGTGCTCGCCTATACGCCGCAAATTTGTCTGATGCAGTGCAATACCAATTATACCGGGGCACTGGAGAATTTTAAGTATATCAATCTCAATGTGCTCAGGTCCTATGCGACGCGTTGGCCCGACATGGTATTGGGGCTATCAGATCACACACCGGGCCACGCAACGGTTTTGGGGGCGATTGCGCTGGGCGCGCGGGCGGTGGAGAAGCACTTTACCGACGACAATACCCGGGATGGGCCGGATCACGGGTTTTCCATGAACCCGCAAAGCTGGCGCGAGATGGTGGAGCGCTCGCGAGAACTGGAACTGGCCCTAGGGGACGGTATAAAGCGGGTTGAGGATAACGAGTGCGAGGCCCGCATTGTGCAAAGGCGCTCTTTGCGCGCCGTGCGTAATCTGCCCAAAGGCCATGTTCTGTGCGAAGCTGATCTGGTGTCACTGCGCCCCAATCCCGAAGGCGCGATGGAGCCTGCCGAGCTGGAACTGGCTATTGGGCGTGCCTTGCGCCAACCGCTCAGGCAAGGCGAGGCGCTTGTAAGGGGTATGCTGTTATGAATGTGCCGGTGCTGACCGGGCCGGACGTGGTATTGCGCGCCATAAAACCAGATGATCTGGAGCCGTTGCGCCTTTGGCGAAACCGGCCTGAATATCGCCAGTATTTTCGCGAATACCGCGATATTACCCCGGCCATGCAACAAAACTGGTACGAAAAAACCGTATTGGAAGACGAGCGTGTGCACATGTTTGCCATCACCGCAGCCAAGGGGGAGCGGCTGCTCGGGGCGTGCGGATTATGCTATATTGACCGGCGAAATGAGAGCGCCGACTTTTCGATCTATCTGGGTGCAGATGATCTTTATATTGATGAGATTTATGCGCATGATGCTGGTAAATTATTACTGAAATACGGTTTTGAAACCCTGGGCCTGCATCGCATCTGGGCCGAAATTTATGATATAGACAGTGCCAAACAAAAACTGCTTCCCGGCCTTGGTTTTGCTCTGGATGGCCGCCATCGCGAGGCCCATAAAATGGAAGATGAACGCTTTGTCGATTGTCTTTTCTATGGGCTGCTGGCAAGTGAAGTAGTGCCCTAGAAAAATGGACGACTGCCCCTTCACAAAAGCGTGGACAAGCGGGGGTATGCGTGTCTTTTTTCCAGAGTTTGAAATGATGTCATTTGTAACGCATATGGCGTTGTAATTTAATCCTTCCTGCACGTTTCCCAGTCATGCTGCAAAGAAGGAGTGCATGTTATGGCTGATCTGGGGCTGCTTCCACCCATTGGCTTGAGTACCAATTTGCTGATTGATGTCTTTAATGCACGATCGGCACAAATTCTTGCGCGCACTTTCAAGCCCGGTCCGCTGCCAAGTTCCGCCAAGCCCGATACCTCGGTTCCGCCGCCCTGGGACCCGAGTGCAAAGCCGCCAGGGTTGGAAAAAATACTCAATACGGTGCTGGCTCGTGGCGTTTTCTTTGAAAACAACCTTGGCGCGTTTTCAAATTCTGCGGCACCGGCGGATCAAAAAAAACTGTTTGCGCTTTACAGCGGCGTGAACAAGATGGCGGCCTTAGCGACCGATGCGTCGAACCGGACGACCAGTAGTGCCCGGCGCAGCTTTTTGAATAAAAACCTGACTAAGGGCATTGCCCAACTGAGTAGCTTCCTTTCTGCCACCAAATTCAAGGATTTGAGCTTTTTGCAAGGTGAGAAGCTGACCAGTGCCCGGTCAACCCTGGCGATTGGTCGCGGCAGAAGCGAATTTGTCACCGGCGTTATCCAGGATGGCCCGTTTGATGCCCCCGTAGCTTCACTTTCCGGCAATGTGCAGTTCGATATTACGGCAAAAAAGCTTAACGGGAATGTAGTCGTCAATATTGATCTGGCAGGTATGGGCACAACATCGCGTACATTGGACAATGTGGCCGCCTTTATTAATACCAAGCTGGTCGCAGCGGGGCTGGTGACCACGGTTAAGCGGGAGAAAATCGGCACGCCCGATAAAAACGGCATTATTCCTGGTTCACAATTCGGTCTGAAATTTACCGGGGTCAGTTCAGAGCCCCTGTCGTTTTCTTCACCGAACAGCACGCCGTCACTCTATACGGTGGGCACCAGCGGATTTGGCAAGGATTTGGCGGTGCAATTGGTTCGTTATGATTCTCAGGTCGGGGGGGCGCCCACGGTGGCCTTTTCCAAGCGGCTGGGCACAACCGAGGGAACCCCCAACAAGGCCCTGGCGGTAAAAACCGGGGCCAATGGCGAGGTTTATGTGCTGTCACAATCAACGGGCACTCAAGGGGGGCTGACCCCACGCGGCACGCAGGATGTATTTTTGACTAAATACGATTCTACCGGCCAGGAAGTCTTTACCCGTGGCATTGGGGCTGCGGATACAGCCTCGGGGCTGGCGCTGGCGGTGGCGGCGGATGGCTCGGTTGTGGTGGCGGGCAAGGTGACGGGAATTTTGGGTTCAACCACTAATTTTGGTGGGGCAGATGCGTTTGCCACCAAGTTTGATGCCAATGGCCGGGAGGTGTTTGTGAAACGCTTTGGCGGTTCCGGGACCGATGATGTGCGCAGCATCGCGCTGGGCGCCAATGGCAATATATATCTTGCCGGACGGACCAGTTCCCCACTCAGTGGCGCGCAAGGTGGCGGTGATGACGGCTATGTGCGGGCGCTGTCGGCGACCGGGGCGACGCTCTATACTCGCCAGTTTGGCGGGGCAGGCAATGAAACTGCCAATGCCATCACGGTGGATGCCAATGGTGATCTATTGGTGGCCAGCGTGGAAAGCGGTATCGGAAAACTGCGCAAATACAGCGCCCTTGATGGCCTCTCGGCGGCATTATACACCCACGACCTGGGAACGCTGGATGGTGGCACGATCAGCTCAATTACACTGGATGGTACCGGCATTATTGTGGCCGGTAGCGCCGGAGCCGCCAATGCACTGGGCACGGCGGTTACCGCCCATGCCGGTGGTCGCGACGGGTTTGTGGCGCGCATTGATGAAAATGGTTTGGGACAACCGGTGCGCACCTATACCACCTTTTTGGGTACAAGCGGGCAAGACCGGATCAATGGCATTGTCGCCAATGGCGGCAATCTGTATCTTGCAGGTAATACCACGGGGTCACTGCCAAATGGCGGCGCGCTGGCCGGGATAGAAAATGCGTATTCTGCGGTGTTAAATGCGGCCAATGGCACACAAACCGGCAGTGTTCAGGTCTCTGGCCGGGGCGGGTTCTCATCGGCAGCCTCCATTGCGGTAGACCCACAAGGCGTGTCGATACTAGATGCTTTGGGCCTGCCCAGGGGCGATGTGCTTTATACCGACAGCCGTTTGCTTACTGACCGTTCGCTTGCTCGTGCCGGTGACAGTTTTCTGCTCAGTGTTGATGGYGGGGTAAAGCGCAAAATACGGATCAGCGCTACCGATAATTACCGGACACTAAGCCAAAAGATAAATGCGATTACCATATTGAATGGGAAAGCCAGTGTGGTGCGCGGCACCGGCGGTGATACCTTGAAAATCACCTCAACTACCGGACATTCCATCGAATTGTTCGCCGGGCCAAAAGGACGGGACCTGCTGAGTGCCCTCGGTCTGCCAGAAGGGGTGGTGCAGGCCTCAAAGGTAATAAACCCGAAGACGACAACGCCTTCCGGCCCACCAAGTTATGGCCTTAGCCTGGGCAGTGGCCTGGACCTGACTACGTTGAAAGGGGCCAAGGCGGCCACGGATATTTTGCAAAAGGCACTGACTACCATACGCTCGGCCTATCGCACTCTGACTCTGGATCCAGCCTTGAAAGACTTGCTTAATGGCAAGGGCAAGGGACTCGGCGGATCGGTGCCTGCCTATTTGTCAAGGCAGATTGCTAATTATTCTGCGGGGCTGGCCCGCCTGCAATCTGGCGGCGGCGGTGGATTTTTTGTCTGATTTCACACGATAATTAATGCTGCACCGGATGCCGGTTATGAACCTGTTGAGGGTTCAAACCGTTGCTGATAGCGCTTGAGAACGTCTCGCAAACCTTCGGTTTCTGCCAGGGTATGGGCCAGATCCTTGACCGGAACATTGCCCAGATATTTTTCCCGGGTTACCAAATCAAAGGTTTCATTTTCTTTAGTTTGTGCCATCGCACTGGTAAATTCCTGATGCAGCGCGTTTAACCCTGCGCGGTTTCCGCTCAATGAAAGTGCAATGGCGGTGCGCAAGATCAAGTTTGCATCTTCATCTTTGAGGTTTTCAAGGCGAGTGGTGTATTTATTGACCACACCCAGCATCAACGGCCCGGCCATGGCCCAGTTTTTGGATTGCCAGGCAATGTTGGCTCGCAAAATAGCCGCTTCGCGGGTGCGGTCAGTCTCAATCAGTTCCAGGGCATGCTCTGACTTGCCAAGGGCGACCAGGGCACGGGCTTCAATCAACCGGCGCTGTTGATTCAGGGCCATGGGCAAACGTGCCTGTCGGGTGCTGCGAATGGCACCCAATGCTTTTTCGGGCTTACGATCCATCAGATAAATGAGAGCAAGTTTGGCAGCTATTTTGGCGCGCGCCTGGCCTGAGCGAATACGGTTGTCAACTTGATGCTGCAATAATTCAGTGGCTTGCGGCAGAAGGTCAAAATCAACCAGCCGATCGGCGAGAAGCCGCAACATGCGATCACCTTCGGCGCCGATCGGTACCATGTCGATGAACTGATAGAACAGGGCCAATGCCTGTACCGGATCCATATCGTCGGCACCACCATGCAAAAACAGATTATTAAAAATGGTGTGCATGTCCGAGGAAATACGCCGGGTCACCGGACTGTCAGGGAAACGCTTTACGGCGGTGTTCATAGCTTTCAGGGCGCGATTATAGTCACCAATTTCACCATAAATTTTGCCCAGCGCAAGCACTTCTTCCAATTCGGTATTATCACCACGCCAGCGATAACGCAGGTTTTCCAGAATGTTAACAGCCTCTTTGGGTTTCAGTTCACCCGCTTCGGTGCGCAATCTGGTAATTTGAAAAAGAGCCTGTGTTTCCAGGGGTTCATAGCCTGCCTCAGCAACCTTTTCGTAATGGCGAATAGCCTCCTTTATGTTGCCGCTGGTTTCGGCAAAGGCGGCACGTATCAGGCGCGTTCGAAGGCGGGTGCCTTTTTGGGCTTCAATAGCCAGGGCCTCATCAAGCTGTTTTTTGGTTGCTCCCAGATCGTTCAACTCCAGCGCAGAGCGCGCATAGGCATTACGAAAACGGGCCTGCCATTCAGGTACAAACAGGTAAAAAGCCTCACGTCCGGAATCGAACTCCCGACGTGCAGAGCCCCAGTCCTCCATCTGTGCAGCCAGATAGCCCCGCCAAAGGGCGGCAGAAGGGTCGCGGTTAAGGGTTTGGGCTGCAAAGTCTGCGCGGGCATCCTTGATCCTGTGCATCAATACATTTGCCGTACCGCGAAGAGCTCTAAACTGTGCATCCTGTACCAGCATCGGATCCAGCCTTTGTGCCAGTTCCAGCATGCCCAGCGCCTCGGGCGCCAAATGATTGGCAACCAGAAAGCGTGCTATGGAGATGCGCGCCTGGGGGTCCGTTTGCTCGGCGGCAACATTGCGCAATAATGCATCATAATTTTCATTAAAACCAAGATCTGTGTCCGGTCTGGCCCAGCCGGCAAAATCAATAAATCCGGGCGTGGCATTACGGGCGGGAAGGGCAATGCTGGAATGGGCGCGATTATTGACGGCTATGTGCGTTGGCCGTGCGGTAGGGGTCAAAGAGAGACCATTCTGGGTGCGCACAATCACCTGATCCTTGTGTCGTTCAAACATGACGCCATCAGTATTGATTTCAAAGGCCAGGCCATGGGCCGATGGCAGAGCCGTTACGTCAACAAACTGGCGTTGTGACTGTACGCCCGTGACTGGCCCAAGGGCCGTGGCAACACTGATCTGGTCGCCAATAACGGGATCATCCAGAGTATGTATGCTGGTTACATTGGGCAGGTCGGCAATCAGGATGCCTGGCCCTGAACCATCCGCTTCGCGGTAGAGCTTTAATTTTCTGGGGGGCGTGCCAAGTCTTTCGCCAAATGAAAATACCCAGTGCGTTCCCCCCTCGCTGACCTGAACTTCGATCTGAGTGGACGGAGGGACCTGAAACCGCGCGCCGCTGATGGAGGCTGTCTGAAACGTTTCAAACCCGCGAATGTGCTGGCTGGCCCCGCGTTGCAGTTCCGTCAGGTCCAGGCTGGCATTGTCATCAAAAATTACCCAGATGTTTTCAGCACGCCGGAAGGCGGCGCTGCCAACCGGAGCAGCAAAGGTAAATGCCAATTGTAAATCGGTGCCAATACGCGAAACCCTGGCCCGGATTATTCCATTGCCGGGGCTGGGGTCCTGGCGAACCAGTGTGGGTGTAATGACCGGCGCTTCCTTGTTCTCTGCATGGTGACCGGGTTTTGGTTCGGCGTCGGCTTTTGGTGCCGGTTCGCTATCCTGTTTTGGTTCAAAAAGGTCAATCATAACCTTGGCACCGTCCTGCCATGTCCGCGCCTGTATGCCGGGCGCCAGCCCCAGCTTTACAAATGTTTTACCGTCTTTCACCTGAGAGGAGGCGTTGATCAGCCCGCGAGGGGCATGGACGTTGAGGACAGAAAGGTCGGGAATAGCAGGGCGGTCAAAAACCAGCTCAACCATATTGCCTTTTTTATTGAGTTTATGTCCAACCGGTTTGGTCCAGTCAAACGCAATGCGCGTGTATTCGCTGGTTTCTGCGGCACGGACTCTGAGAGGGATAGCGGGGCGTGGCCGTTGCGGTATAGATTTGACTTTTTCTGCCCTCAGGGCTGCCAGCTTTTGTTCTTCAGACATTTGGCGGAGCTCTGCTTCGCGTCTGGAAATGAGATCGGGGAGTTTTGCCGTGCTGTCCGGGGTGACAAGGTCGATGGCAAAAAGATTGTATGAGCGTTTGGTGCTGACTTCGCTTTTGTGGCGTAGCGCGATCCGCAAGGTGTGCTCGTCCGGGTCCAGTCGCACCAGCGCGATCACATCTTTTAGATCGCTGAGCAAGGTGTTGGTTGTGACGCTATAGGCTTTGGAAAACCGGGCGATCAAAACCCCGTTTTTAATTTCGGTTTCTAAGGATATACCATTGTCTGCCTTGTCTTCGGGCCAGGTGGCCACAATGCGGGCATAGCCGTCTCCTTTTTCGCCTTTTAGCGTAATGGGGACAGCGGCAAAGGCGGCACTGGTAAAGGCAAGGCTGAGCCATGCCATCCAGGCCGTCAGCAGAGCATATTTTATGTGACGTAACCGCACCATTTTGATCACACATGCCAAACCCGACCGAAACAGGCCGTATCTGTTACGAATCATACGTCCTGAGTGTTAAGCGCGTGTTAGGGTTCTGCCGCGTTTACGCAGTAAATTGTTCGATCAAAATGCGTTCTTCCAGCGTCTTTCCTTCATCGAACAACATGGACAAGGCAATGGTACGGCTTTCGCGAATATTGACCACGGAAACATGGCGTACTTCACGATTGTCGGCCACCGCACTAACGGGGCGTTTTTCAGCTTCTCTAATTTCAAAACGCACCTCTGCCGAGCGCGGCAACAGTGCACCACGCCAACGCCGTGGGCGAAAGGCACTGATTGGCGTTAAGGCCAAAACCGCCGCATTTAAAGGGATAACAGGGCCATGGGCAGAAAGGTTATAGGCCGTGCTGCCTGCCGGAGTGGATACCAGAATGCCATCGGCAATCAGTTCCTGTAATCGTTCCTTGCCATCGATAATGACACGAATTTTGGCGCTTTGGTGAATTTGCCGCAATAGAGAAACTTCGTTGATTGCCAGCGCATTAAACCGGGTTCCATCAACCGTTGTTCCGGTCATGCGCAAAGGGCGAATTTGAGTGCGTTCCGCTTTTGCCAGGCGTTCATACAAATCTTCGCCACCTGGCTCATTCATCAAGAACCCGACAGAGCCGCAATTAATGCCAAAGACAGGCACTTGCCGGTCTATGTTTTTGTGCAGGGTTTCCAGCATGAAACCATCACCCCCAATGGCAATGATTACGTCGGCTTCATCAATGGAGGTCTGCCCATAAGCTTTGAYAAAGGTGTCCATGGTTTTGCGCGCTTCGTCACGTGTGCCCGCAACAAATGACAGCTTATGATAAGAGGTTGGTATAGTGCTCATAAGCTCCCGTCTCCGAAAGCAGACGATAAGTCAAGCTTCGCGGCTTAACAATCTCAGAGCCACGGCGGCCGCGGCAGGTGAATGATTGCCAAAGGCTTCGGCCGCTTTATTTCCTTCTTTACCATTAAGCGGCGCGACTTCCTTGCCAGCACTGGTCATGGCGCTGTGTATCATCGGGAAGGCCCCGCGATCAATTCTTGCAGCCCGGCAAGACAAGGCAACCGCATAGAGCGCATCGCGCTCCAGCGCCGAACGCAATTGCCCCAGACCGACGCCGGCCAAGCGGGCCAGGGCATGCTCGAACATGATAAACTTTTTATCATTCAGGCACTTGATAATAAAAGATCCACTCAGGCGTTCGGCCTTTGCCAATTTATCCACCAGGGTTTTGGCGGCATCTTCCAGTTTCTGGTCAGGGTCCGGCGGCGGGCGCTTTCCCTTGTTCATGATGGCTTCCTTGACCACGGCGGAAAGGTGATTGCCATCAATGCCAAACCGGGTGGCAATCATTTTGCGCATGGGCTCATCTGAGTACGCAAACAAGGATGGGATCAGGCTGCGCGGCATATCTTTTCGTAAAGTGAGTTTGGCACGCAAAGACTCGATACGGCGCGAAACCCGAACGCAGGTTGCAAAAGATTCCATACTGAGTTTGGCGCTGGTATTTTCCACCAAAGCCGTCATCACACTGGGTTCATCATGGCGGATCAACGCCTCGGTGACAGTGGTGCCGATATTGGGGCGGTGGGCAATCAACGCCCGGTGCTCTTTGCTGGTTGTTCTGGAAAGCTCAATCAGATCGTTCTCTCGCAGAACCGGGCTGGAAGTGATGATGGGTTCGGCAACTTTGGGCGCCCCTTTGGCGATCGTCATAATTAACGGATGCGAGGCCCAGGCTGCCTTGCATAATTTTCCAGATAGGGTGATTTGCGCCGTTTGATTTACCCGCGGGTACAGGATCAGCATGATCTGACCAACCGCTTCTTCTGTGAYCTTGTCCTCAAGCGGACCCAGGGCACATAATGAACCAAGGGCCAGCAATAATTGGTCACGATGAGCCGGATCGTTAGATTGCGCAAGGCGCGCCAGGTCGGACATTTTGAATTGGGAGGTCAGCCCCATGGTATGCACCCTACGTTCTCATTTAAAGAGGCATTCTTATGGCAAGCCATTGATGTGACGTTAATATTTTGCATAAGGGCTGCAATTTCCTAAACACGATCACAAAAGACCGTATGCCATATTTCGCCAAATTTCCTTTGACCATGTGGGTTTATTTGCTCACAGTATAAATAAGTGGCCGGGGAAAGAAAATAATGTGCCAGGTACGTTTAGTGCGCATAATCGTCTTGTTTACACAGGTATATGTGTTTTCCACAATGCTTGGCATTGCTTGTGTGGCTCGTGCCTATGCAGGGGCATGGCCTATGGAAAAGGGAAAAGGGCAGAGTATTTCAACGTTTACCTGGCAAGGCGGAATGCATGGATTTGATCGCCATGGCAAGGCACGGGTGGATTTAAGTTTTCAAAAATATGAAAATGCCATTTTTATGGAATATGGCCTTACGGAAAAGTGGACAGTTGTGGCTCGGCCAGCTGTACAAAATGTGCGGCTGAGATTTGAAGATGTAGTGGATCAGGCAAAAGGCCTTGGTGCCACCGAATTATCTTTGCGCCGCGCATTGCCGGGATGGAAAAAATGGGTGCTGTCCGCTCAGGCAGGTAGTTTTATTCCTGGCAGTGTCGAAAATGGCTTTGACAAACCACTTGGGCAAAGTGGCCTTGACTGGGAGGTGAGGGCGCTTGCCGGTCGGTCCCTGAACATGGCGGGACGCCACGGGTTTGTTGACCTGCAATTGGCGTTTCGCGAACGTTCCGGGGGTTCTGGCAATGAAATCCGGCTGGATACAACGCTGGGCAGCCAGATAACCCGGCGCATGCAAGTGCATCTGCAATCCAATATCGTGGTTGGGCTGCCATCATCCAGACCCGATATTCGCACTGTGGACAGCTTTAAGGCCCAGGCCAGCGCTGTCTGGTTTTTCAGAAGAAAAACTGGGGTGCAGCTCTCTTTGTCCCGTACGCTGACTGGACGCAATGTGGTGCGCGATTCTGGGCTTACCCTGGGGTTCTGGCAGAGGTTTTAATCCGGGGCGGCGCTTTCTTTAAGCACATAGGCCAACAGGTCCCCCCGGGACTTTTCATCGCGAATGCCGATAAAAGACATGCTGGTGCCCGGCACGGTGTTGCGGGGGCTGCGGATCCATTGATCCAGCTTGGCCTCGTCCCAGACAATGCCTGCATTTTTCAGGGCGCTGGAATAGCGAAACCCTGCGGTACTGGCTGCGGGGCGCCCCAAAATGCCATAGAGATTCGGCCCCACTTTGTGGCGCCCTCCCTTCAAAACGGTATGGCATACCTTGCATTTGGAAAATTGCCGCCGCCCATTGGCAAGATCAGGAGCGGAAGACGATTCATAGTGTTCCTCGGCATCGTCAGTCGCGTTGCCATGCTCTATATCTGCGTGCAACAGAGTATTTTCATGCGGCCCTTCAGCCATTTTGACAGTGGATTTTTCTCCACACGCTGCAATGCCGGCTAACAGAAGCAGATTGATCAAGATTAGCATGGGTTTGTTCATCAATTTTCTCATTTTCTAGAAATGTGCAAATGCCCATTGATTTTCATCGTCTGGCTATTCATCGCTATTCAGTATCATTTTATCCAGGTGGGAATTTAATAGTATGCTGGTGGTTTCCAAAAAGCTGTAGCATAATACCTGCGCGGGGAATTCACCTCTAACGTTCAGGCAACAAATATCAAATTTGTTGCGCAAGCTACTAAAAAATAGTGTTTTTCCTGCTTTGAAAGCCAGGAAAATTCAGTATCAATAGCGTCTCACCAAAGCCTTTGCGGGGCGCATATGACTACGAATTCCCTTTTACTCTGGCAGTTGATTGTCAAGGATATCGAAGCAAAAATTTCCTCTGGCGAGTTGCTGCCCGGGGCACGACTGTCAACCGAAAACAAACTTGCCGAGCATTTTGATGTCAATCGCCACACGGTRCGCCGGGCGATCCGCGAACTGGTGATGCAAAATCTGGTTGAGGTGACGCAAGGGCGAGGCAGCTTTGTATGCCGCCCCCGGGTCAGTATTGATTATTCAAAAGATATTTATGCGCCATCGGATGTGCAGATTGTTTTGGCAAAAAGCGGCCATGGTCATGGAAAACCGATACGCACAGAACCGGCTACAGCGCAGATGGCCAGGGCTTTGCAGATCGAACAATCTGATCCTGTGGCRGTGCTGGAYTTTGAGATCAAATCCATTGACGGCGAGGCTTTGGCGCTAACCACTCGCACGCTGCCTTTGGAGAGGTTGCCCGGGGTTCTGGAAGCTTTTGATGAGGTGGGCAATCTGCCCACAGCGTTGGAACGGCTGAATGTGCGCCGGATTACCCGTAAATGGGTGCGCACAAGGGCCAGAACCGCCAGCGCCGAAGAACGCACAGCGCTGAGCATCGACTTGCACACGCCGTTGCTGATTGTCGGGTGCCTTTTTGTGAATGCCGATGCCAGGCCGGTTTTGCATGACTGTTCCTTGTTTGCCGCCGACCGGGTAGAGGTTTATTCTCATAACGTACCGGGCTAGCCTTGTGCCAGGTGTCGTAAAAAAGGAAGTGCGTCCATGGAACCAGGGGTTGTCATTGTCGGGGCTGGCCACGGGGCCGGCCAGGTCGCGCAGAGCCTTCGCCAGTTTGGTTATGAAGGCACGATCACCCTGATCGGTGAAGAGGATTGTGCCCCCTATCAGCGCCCGCCTTTATCCAAGGCCTGGCTGGCTGGCGATGTGGGGCTGGAGGATGTGCTTTTTAAACCTGCAGAATTCTGGACGACACAGAATATAGAGGTGATCACAGGRCGCAAAGTCGTTTCCATATCACCAAATGACAAGCAGGTATCTTGCGATAATGAGGCCTCTGTCCCCTATACCCATCTAATATTGGCTACCGGTGGGCGKGCGCGTCGCCTTGGCTGCGTTGGCGAGGACTTAGCCGGTGTGCAGGTACTGCGCACRCTAAAAGATGCCAGCGTGCTGAGCGAGGCCATGCAAAACGGGCGGCGGCTGGTCATTGTTGGTGGTGGCTATATTGGTCTTGAGGTGGCCGCCACGGCGCGCAAGCGTGGTCTGGACGTTACCCTGCTGGAGGCCGAGGCGAGGGTGCTGGCCCGGGTGGCTGGCAAAGATATGTCCACATTTTTTGAGCGCGTGCATGGGGAACATGGCATAAAAATTATGACCGGTGCGCTGGCAGAATCTTTTGAGGGCACCGACAGGCTCAGCGGCGTGCGGCTGGCCGATGGCACCGTGCTGGCGGCCGATATCGCGGTGGTGGGTATTGGCCTGATCCCCAATGATGCGCTGGCCAAAGAGGCCGGTCTGGTCTGTGATAACGGTATTGTGGTTGATGCCCAGTGCCGCACCTCAGGCCCGGACATTTACGCGCTAGGCGATGTGACACGCCACCCCAGCGCCATTTACGGGCGCGCTTTGCGGCTGGAATCCGTTCATAATGCGCTGGAGCAGGCCAAAACAGCCGCCGGCACCATAATGGGCAGGGAAAAAACCTATAATCAGGTACCTTGGTTCTGGTCGGATCAGTATGACCTAAAATTACAGATCGCCGGCCTGTCCGCAGGCTATAATGACACGGTGATGCGCGGGGATCCGTCGGTCAACGCTTTTGCGGTCTTCTATTTCAGGGACGGCGCGCTGATTGCCTGTGACGCAGTGAATGCACCGGCGGAATATATGGCCGCCCGAATGATGATTGCCAGGGGATCAAGCCCTGACCGTCAAGCCCTGGTGGATATGGCTGTGCCCATGAAAGAAATCATGATGCAGGCGCAATGAAGGGCCGAATATGAAACAGTCCATTGCGCTTATGGCGCTTCTCGTCAAAGACTATGACGAAGCCATCGCCTTCTACACGAAGAAACTTAAATTCACGCTGGTTGAAGATACAGAACAATCCGAACAAAATAAACGCTGGGTGGTCATTGCCCCGCCAGGCTCACCCGGGACCTCCATTTTGCTRGCCYAGGCGGCAACGCCGGCACAGGAAAAGTTCATCGGTAATCAGTCCGGCGACCGGKYWNNTKCCKSWTTWTAMRRASYGMKSASTTCWRRMNNNACTWCANCGCAMYKSWTSMAWMGGSARWCRCKYTTGTCCGCGAACCCAAAGAACAGGAATACGGCACGGTTGCCATATTTGAAGACCTGTATGGAAACCTGTGGGATCTGGTGCAGTTTGCAGATGGTCACCCATCGGCATTTTGACAGGCATCTCCAAATATTGACAATTTGATATCAAAATGATATCGTTTTGAATAATCAATAAAATGGAGACCAACCATGATGCAAGAAAAAACCGTTTCATCCATGCCCGGCATACCCATGCTGTTTTTGGCTTTGATCATTGGTGTCGGCGGTGTCTTAACCGCCATCGCCATGATTGCCGGTGGCGGTGGGGCCGTCCCGGTTCTGGTGCTCATCACCAGCGTATTGACCGCACTGATGTTGTTGATTGGCCTTTATAAGGTCGAGCCAAACCAGTCAGCGGTTTTGAGCCTGTTTGGCAAATATGTGGGCACCAACCGGACACAGGGCCTGCATTTCAACAATCCATTTTTAACCAAGAAAAAAATCTCACTGCGGGTGCGCAATTTTGAAAGCGGCCGTATGAAGGTCAATGATTTGGGTGGCTCACCCATCGAGATAGCSGCCATCGTTGTGTGGGAAGTGGCCGACAGTGCCGAGGCGGTGTTTAACGTCGATGAATATGAGAGCTTTGTGCAAATCCAGTCCGAAGCCGCGATCCGCTCTATGGCCTCCAGCTATCCATATGATCCGAAAAAGGAAGGCGATACATCTTTACGTTCGCATCCGGTAGAAATTTCTGAACGGATGAAATCCGAAATTCAGGCGCGCTTGACCAAAGCCGGTATCACGGTGATTGAATCGCGCATTTCGCATCTGGCTTATGCGCCGGAAATTGCCCAGGCGATGCTGCAACGCCAACAGGCCGGAGCCATTATTGCGGCGCGCAGGCTGATTGTGGAAGGCGCTGTTGGCATGGTCGAGGCGGCGCTGAACTCGCTTAAAGAAAAGGGTGTGGTGGATCTGGATGATGAACGTCGGGCCGCCATGGTCAGTAATCTTCTGGTGGTGTTGTGTTCGGACCGGGCCACCCAGCCGGTGGTCAATACCGGCTCGATTTACTAGGGGGTTGGTGTGACCCACAAGGTCAAAAAATCCTATCCCCTTCGCATTCATGCAGACATTCTGATGGCGATGAAACGCTGGTCGGATGATGAATTGCGATCCTTGAACGGGCAGATCGAATTTGTCCTGCGCGATGCTTTGCGTCGCGCCGGGCGCCTGCGCGAACGTCCGCCAGAGGCCATAGAGACTGAGGAACAGAAGAAATGAAAACTAAATGGGTCTATAAAGTCGAGAGCATCAGGCCACCTGTTTTTGCGAAAGCCTCGACAAAAAGAGAATATATAACCGATGTTCTTAACCGCAGGGGTCTGGAAGGCTGGGAACTGATCAGTGCCCCCACCATGGTTCAGGCAGAGTTTTACTTTTATTTCAAACGTCCGTTCTAGCGTCTCTCATCCTTCGACAGGCTCTGGATGAGGCGATGGGCGATAGCAAACACTATACCCCAACGCCGCCGATGTGGGATAAGTCCGCATAGTCCACACCCCGTCGTCCCGGCGCAGGCCGGGATCCATCTTGGTGCATCAAAATGGGTCCCGGCCTGCGCCGGGACGACGGATGAGGTTATCCTCCGCATAGATCATTCGAGGGTCAAAGAGGGGCAATTCTTACCCCTCAGAAAACCTTCAATTACCCCTTATTGACCCCTGAATGCGCGTAAAACGACCCTAAAGAGCCCCTCAAATACCTCTTTTTACCCCTTATGGCCCCTATGGAAAACGGGGATAAAGCGACCTTGTCCCCATCCCCTGTCAGGGGTGTAAAGTCGTGCAGTTTGGTACCTGGTCTTGCTTTGAAGCGTATTAAACTTTCCAGCGGTTATTCGGCAGGGTGATGGCGCTTTACTTTGCCGATCAGCCTGGAAAACATGTCGCCAATGAAGTTTTGAACATTGGCAATCCCCACGCGCACCCGCGATGGCGCACCCAACAAAACCGGGGTCAGGATCAACGTCAGCAAGGTGGCAAAGCTAAGCCCCCACACCACGGTGGCGGCCAGCGGCACCCACCATTCTGCCGCTGGACCACCAATGGTAATTTCACCTTTAAAAAAATTGGCATTGATCATGAACACCATGGGCAACAGGCCCAAAATGGTGGTGATAGTAGTTAGCAATACCGGGCGCAGGCGTTGCGCCGCCGTACGGATCACCGCTTCATCAGGCTCATAACCCATCTCTCGCATATGGTGATAGGTATCAATCAGCACGATATTATTGTTGACCACAATCCCGGCCAGCGCCACGACACCGGTCCCAACCATCAGTACACTGATATAATCCAGCGGGGCGTTTAATTGGATACCGATCAGCACGCCGGTAATGGATAACACCACCGCCTGCAGGGTCAGGAAAACGTGCCAGATATTATTAAACTGCATCAGCAGTATCACCGCCATCATAAAGAGTGCTGCCCCCATGGCCCCGATGAAAAAGCTGGACGCATTGGCGGTTTCCTCGTCAGCTCCGCGAAAGTTCACACTAACGCCTTTGGGCAGACCAGCGGTGGGCAGCCAGTCTTTCACTTCTTCTATGAGAAGGTTGGCCGCATAGCCTTCTCGGGCATTGGCGCGAACTTCGATCACCCGGCGGCCATCCCGGCGGGAGATCTTGTCAATACGCTGGCTGGCCTTGCGGGTGACAAAGTTGGACACCGGCACCGGCCCCAGCGGCGTGGTTACGCGCAGGCGGTCGAGCTGGTCAATGTCGCGTGCTTCGGGGGTGAAGCGCACACGGATATCCAGTTCCTCATCTGAATTATCCGGCCGGTATCGGCCAACCAGAATACCATTGGTCAGCAATTGTACGGCGGCACCGACACTCGAAATATTTACCTTGAAGCGCCCGGCCTGTTCGCGGTCCACGTCCAGTTGCCACTCCACTCCGGGCAAAGGCAGCGTGTCTTCAATATCGCGCAGGCTGTCCATATCATTAAAATGCGCACGGATCATCTGTGCTGTACGGGTCAAGGCGACCGGGTCTGTGCCCATCATCTCTATCCGAATGTCCTTGCCAACGGGCGGCCCTCTTTGCAATTCGCGCAATTCAGTAATGACACCGGGCACATTGGCGACCCGTTTGGCAATATCAGCCACGATTTCATGTCCATTACGTCGTTCGCCAAAAGGAAGAAAATCGACAAACAAGGTCACGGCCGTATCTTCGGGAGGCGGTGAATTGGACCCGCCAACCGAGCTGCCTGCCCCGGTCGTCATATAAATTGATTCAATACCTTCTATGCCCAGAATCCGGTTCGAGACCATATTGCCCAGACTGTCCTGTTCGCGGGGCGATAGATTGCCTCTGGCGCGAACGTAAACGAAAATCTGTTCTGGCTCGGTGGCCAGAAAAAATACGGACCGGTGCGGCGTGGCCCCGAACCACATAAAAACGCTAACCACCACAAAGAGTGCAGTCATGGATACCATAATGGGGCGTTTGACCAGCCGAGCGATCAAGCGCGCATACATGCCGGTAAAGCCGGGCAATGCCGTTGGTGCCCCGGCACCAGCGCTGACCTTGCCAATGGCATCATTGGCATCATCGGGGCGCTTGCCAATCAGTGACCCGATGGCCGGTAAAAACAACAAGGCCATGGAAAGCGAGGCCAGTAATACAAGAATGAGCGTTTTTGGTAAAAAACTCATATATTTACCGGGCATGCTATCCCAGAAAAGAAACGGCACAAAGGCGGCCAGTGTGGTGGCAGTTGAGGACACCACCGGCCAGAACATACGCTGGCCCGCCAGTTTATAGGCCTCTACCCGGTCAAGCCCTTCGGCCATTTTGCGATCAGCGTATTCAACGATGACAATGGCCCCATCGACCAGCATGCCGACCGACAGCACCATGCCAAAAAGCACCATGAAATTAATGCTCATGCCAGCCAGGCCTATCAGGAAAAATGCCAAAAAGAAGCTGCCGGGTATGGCAAATCCAACCAGCAGACCTGAACGCAGGCCCAGTGCTCCGACCACCAGAATCATCACCAGCAAAATCGCTGTAGTGACCGAAGCGATCAACTGGTTCATGGAATCTCGGATCCATGTAGACTGATCAAGACTATAGGCGATGTGTACGCTTTGGGGCCAGTCTTCACTTAACCTGTCGGCAACGAGGCGGGCGCTCCGGGTCGTTTCAATCAGATTGGCGCCCAGCCGTTTTACCACTTGCAGGGCAATGGCCGGCTTGCCGTTAAAACGGGCATAGCTATCAGCATTTTTGAAGGTGCGCTTGATGCTGGAAACATCGCGCAACAGGATGACCCGGTCTCCTTCAGCGCGGATGGGCAGGTTCAGAAGATCGTTGGCATTTTCAATCAACCCCGGCACCTTGATCTGAAAACGCCCCGTTCCGGTATCCAGATTACCCGCAGTGATCAGCGTATTATTGCCCGAAACGGCGGCCAGAATTTCCTCATAAGTGATATCATAGCCTTCAAGACGTGCCGGATCGATTTCAATCTCCAGCACCTCTTCCCGGGCGCCCGAAAGGTCCGCATTCAAAATGGTCGGCAGGGCCTCCAGCTCGCGCTCCAATTCCTTGGCAAGCGCATATAATGTACGTTCCGGCGCCTCGCCATAAAGCGTGATGGCCAATACGGGCTGCAGGCTGGCGTTAAACTCCCGCACGGTCCATTCGTCGACCTCAGCGGGAAAACGACGGCGGGCATTATCCACTTTGTCGCGCACATCAATCAGGGCCTGATTCTGGTTAAAATTGACCTCAAACTCGATGACACACATGCCGATGCCAACCAGCGCTGCACAATTCAGCTCTTTCACCCCCTCCAGGGCTCGAAGCTCGGTTTCCAGTGGCCTGACCACCAGTCGTTCTGCATCTTCGGGGGACGCGCCTTCTAATGGTACACCAACATAAATATACGGTATCGGAATATCCGGATCAGATTCTTTTGGCAGGTTTGCATAGGACAAAACGCCGGCAAGCAAGCCAGTGAAGAGCACCAGCAAAGAGGTGCGCCAGCGGTCAATCGCGGCGGCGACTATGCCACTCATGGTTCTGTTACCCAATCAACCTGACTGCCAGCGCTGACAAAGTCCTGGCCTTCGACAATCAGCCTGGCCTGATCTGGCAGACCCGTTACCCAAACCCCGTTGCCTTCGTCTTCGATGAGCTGGATCGGGTAAAACCGTACCCGGCGGTTCTCATCCACAACCCGGGCGCCCAGGACGCCGTTATCGTCCAGTACCATGGTGTCTGTGGGAATGTGCTGGGCCAGTACAGGATCGCGCTTAAGACGCAGATTTGCCGTCATGCCGGCGCGCAAATATCCGTCCGGATTATCCGCTTTCAATTCAATGCGAAATGTCCGTGTCATACTGTCTGCGATGGGGCTCACATAACGGATAGTGCCGGTAAGGCTCTGGCCAGAGGCAAGGCTTGCACTGCCTGGCATGCCCAACCGAACCTTGGACACATCTTGTTCCGATACATTAGAGACAACAATAAGAGGATTAAGTTCAGCCACTACACCGCAGCTTTGCCCCGTGGTGAGATAGTCGCCAATTTCTGCATTGCGCCGCTCAAACACCCCATCAAAGGGCGCCCGTATATTAATGTTGGAAAGCTCTATTTCGGCCTGCCTTACGGAGGCATAGGCCGCATCATAAGCCGCCTTGGCCGAAGCCGTCTGATTGGCAGAACGGTGTCCTTTGCGTTCCAGGGTTTTTGCCGCTTTCCATTCTAGCTTTCGTGCCTGACGGTTGGCTCGGGCCTGATCCAGATTGGCCTGGCGCGCCTGTACGGACAGGCGGCACAAAACATCACCTTTTTTGACCTGGGAGCCTTCCTGAGCCGGCGCCTCCGCAACCGCACCGGCGGTTTCTACACGTACACTGACCGTGCGTGCCGCTTCGCTGCGCCCGCGCAAAATTAAAACACCAGGCCGTTGGCTGGCAGTGATATCGCGCACCACAACTTTGAAGGCCAGACTTTTTTCAAGCCTAACGCCCTTATCCTGTGGTCCGGACGCTGGCCTGGCAAAAAGCGCGTTAAGTCCAAAGTACAGAATGGATATGGTGGCAATGATCGTGGCGGCGAGGTGGGACTTTTTCATGATGTGTTCTTTTTATTCTGAAACACGGACTTACGGGTACCAATGGCGCGGTGCAAGAAAAATTGACAATATCACACGGGCTTTTGTTACATGCGTGTTGGTAAAGTTACACTTGTGAATCGCTTTGCAGCAAAGGCCGTGTATGCTTTGCTTGGAGATTCATGACGAAGAGAGGCTGCGTCGTGGCGGCGTACTGAATATACATGGCCCAAAAAAAAATATCACCGTGCGTCATTGCTGATTGGGAAACCTTGCAAGACCGTCAACCGCAACACGCGCTGGTGGCCAATGTCGATCTGGTGGTGACCCGTTATGATGACAAGGTCAGCGTGCTCTATGGGCGGTGCCTGCATCGCGGTGCGCTGATGGCCGATGGCTATGTCGACGAGGATGATAACCTTATCTGTGGTTTGCATAATTGGGATTACAACCTTGAAACCGGGGTCAGCGAATACGCCAATTCAGAAGTCCTGTACCGGTTTAATGCCTGGATTGAAGATGGCAGCGTTTATGTAGACGAAACCGAAATTGCAGACTGGCATGCCATCCACCCACAGGCCTTTGATCGCGACGCCTATCTGGGGCAATACGCAGACACCTCTCATGGCACCGACGAAGAACCCTATAACGCGCAAATCATGGCCTATGCCCGTGATGGTCTTGGCAAAACTGGCCCCCACGGCGCCGTGGGCTCCATGGGGGTGCCCCGGCCCCTGCTGCCCTCGTGGGATGATATCCAGGTGCTTACGGCCCAGCTTGCGCGCCTGCCTTTGCTGGACGATGACAATGTGGGCACCGAAGTGGTGATTGGACCGGCTGCAAAAAAGCCATTGCAACTATCCATTCCGTTATTTGTTTCTGACATGAGTTTTGGGGCGCTTTCGGCCTCGGCCAAGATTGCTCTGGCTCGCGGTGCAGAGCTGGCCGGGACGGGCATATGTTCTGGCGAAGGCGGGATGCTGGAAGAGGAACGCACCCAAAACAGTCGCTATTTTTACGAACTGGCCTCGGCGCGTTTTGGTTTTGGCTGGGACAAGCTGGACTATGTACAGGCGTTTCATTTCAAGGGCGGGCAGGGGGCCAAGACCGG
>NVVU01000051.1 GCA_002733485.1 Robiginitomaculum sp. | reverse complement strand
CAGCCGATTGCCATGGAAGAGAAACTACGCTTTGCCATCCGTGAAGGCGGCCGTACCGTCGGCGCCGGCGTGGTTAGTAAAATTATCGAATAAGACTATTCATCGAATGCGGCGTCCTTTCTGGACGTCGCGCTCACTTATTCACCAGCTTAAGACCCGGACAAGATTATGGACCGTCAAAATATACGTATCCGCCTGAAAGCATTCGACCATCGCGTGTTGGATCATTCGGCGATTGAAATCATTAATACGGCGAAGCGCACAGGTGCTTCGGTACGTGGGCCCATTCCACTACCAACCCGTATTGAAAAATTTACGGTGAACCGTTCGCCGCACGTCAATAAAAAGTCTCGCGAACAGTTTGAAATTCGTGTTCACAAGCGGGTTCTGGATATTGTGGACCCTACGCCGCAAACCGTTGATGCGCTGATGAAACTTGATCTGTCGGCCGGTGTCGACGTCGAAATCAAGTTGGGAGCGTAAATCATGCGTACTGGCGTAATTGCAAAAAAACTGGGAATGAGCCGCATCTTCGCTGAAGATGGCTCGCACATTCCCGTTACGGTTCTTGAGCTTAGCGGTTGCGCGGTTGTTGCACACCGTACCGTGGAAAAAGATGGCTATAGCGCGATCCAGTTGGGTGCTGGTATGGCCAAGGTTTCACGCACATCCAAGGCCTTGCGCGGCCATTTTGCCAAGGCAGAAGTTGAGCCTCGTCAAAAAGTGGTTGAGTTTCGGGTGAGCGACGATTGCCTGCTGGAAATCGGTGCCGAGCTTTCTGCCGAACACTTTGTTACGGGTCAAAAAGTTGATGTGGCTGGGGTTTCGATCGGCAAGGGCTTTGCCGGTGCGATGAAGCGGCACAATTTTAGTGGCCTGCGGGCCACGCACGGTGTGTCGATTTCTCACCGTTCGCATGGCTCTACAGGGCAATGTCAGGATCCTGGCAAAGTTTTTAAGGGCAAGAAAATGGCCGGCCATATGGGCGCCAAACGGATCAGTACCCAGAATTTGGAAGTCGTTCGCACGGATGCGGAACGGGGTCTGGTTCTGGTTCGCGGCGCGGTTCCCGGCTCCAAAGGGGCTTGGATTGAAATTCGTGATGCCGTAAAGGGCGTCGGTGCGGATGTACCGGTTCCTGGTGTCATCAAAACAGCACCTAAAGTTGAAGCTGCTCCGGCTGAAGCGCCCGCAGGGGCACCAGCCAAGGAAGAAGGTGGCGAGTGATGAAAATTAAAGTAACAACACTGGGCGCGAAAGCCGCCGGCGAGCTGGAGCTTGCGGACGACATCTTTGGCCTTGAGCCTCGTAAAGATATTCTGCACCGTATGGTTCGCTATCAACTGGCAAAGCGCCAGGCTGGTACGCACAAAACCAAAGGCCGTTCAGAAATCTCACGCACCGGTAAGCGTTTTGGCAACCAAAAGGGCGGTGGTACTGCCCGCCACGGTTCTCGTCGCTCTAACATTTTTATTGGTGGCGGTCGTGCCTTTGGGCCGGTTGTGCGCTCTCATGCCCATGACCTGCAAAAGAAAGTTCGCCGCTTGGCTATCAAGCATGCACTTTCAGCCAAGGCCGGTGCCAAAGAGCTGATCATTATGGATGAAGCCAAGATGGCGTCACCCAAGACCAAGGACCTACGCGATTTCTTTGCCAAGCTAGGCATTGATAATGCACTGGTTGTCGGCGGTGCCGAGCTGGATAAAAACTTTTCACTGGCCGCGCGCAACATTCCCAATGTGGATGTGTTGCCCAGCGTTGGCATTAATGTTTACGACGTTCTGCGCCGTCACACCCTGGTTCTGACCAAGGATGCGGTTGCTGATCTGGAGGCACGCTTCAAATGAGCACCGAGCGCTATTACGATACTATTCTCGCCCCGGTAATTACCGAAAAGGCTACCTTGCTCTCAGAGTACAACAAGGTGGTTTTCAAGGTTCCGCTGAGCGCGAATAAAAAAGAAATTGCCGAGGCCGTTGAAGCGCTCTTCAAGGTTAAGGTTGAGAAGGTCAACACCATTCGCACCCGGGGTAAGGTCAAGCGTTTTCGCGGCCATCTGGGCAAGCGCGTGGACGTAAAAAAGGCGATCGTGACGCTGGTGGATGGACATTCCATCGACATCACGACCGGTCTTTGAGGGTAGGATAGAGAAATGGCTCTCAAGCATTATAAACCAACGTCTCCTGGACGTCGTGCCCTGGTCCTGGTGGACCGTGCCGCGCTCTGGAAAGGACGCCCTGAGAAAACCCTGGTTGAGGGTTTGAGCAAAAAGGGCGGTCGCAATAATCATGGCCGTATCACCATGCGTCGTCGTGGTGGTGGTGCCAAACGGCTTTATCGCATGGTCGACTTTAAACGTCGAAAATATGATATGTCGGCAGAAGTGGTACGGATTGAATATGATCCCAACCGCACCGCGTTTATTGCGCTGATCCAGTACGAAGACGGTGAAAAATCGTATATCATTGCCCCGCAACGCCTTAGTGTTGGTGACAAGGTAATCTCGTCACTCAAAGGCGCCGATGTAAAGCCGGGCAATTGCATGCCGCTTCGCACCATGCCGGTGGGTACGATCATTCACAATGTGGAAATGAAACCGGAAAAGGGTGGTCAGATCGCCCGTTCCGCCGGTGCCTATTGCCAATTGGTCGGTCGTGATGGCGGTCATGCGCAATTGAGGCTAAAATCCGGTGAAATGCGCCTGGTTCCCGATCGTTGCCTTGCTACGGTTGGGGCTGTGTCCAATCAGGACCACATGAATGAAAATCTGGGTAAAGCTGGCCGCAAGCGCTGGCTTGGCAAGCGCCCAAGCGTTCGTGGTGTTGCCATGAACCCGGTGGATCACCCTCACGGCGGCGGCGAAGGCCGCACCTCGGGTGGTCGCCATCCGGTAACTCCATGGGGTAAGCCCACCAAAGGTGCGCGTACCCGCAAGAAAAATAAACCTTCAGACAAGATGATTATTCGTTCTCGTCACCTGAAGAAAAAGCGTTAGGAGATCGACGTGCCACGTTCGGTTTGGAAAGGTCCGTTTGTTGATGGTTATCTGCTTAAAAAGGCAGAGGCCAGTCATGCTGATGGACGAAAGAAAGCAATTAAAACCTGGTCGCGTCGCTCGACCATTCTGCCACAATTCGTAGGCCTGACCTTTCAGGTGCACAATGGCAAGAAATTYRTCCCCGTTTTRATYAACGAGGACATGATCGGGCACAAGCTTGGCGAATTTTCGCCAACGCGGACGTATTACGGCCACACGGCTGATAAAAAGGCGAAACGGGTTTAGTCATGGGTAAGAATGCAAATCCCCGCCGCGTAGGCGACACAGAGGCCTTTGCCAAGGCGCGCAATTTGCGCACCGGCGCGCAAAAGCTCAATCTGGTGGCGCAATCCATTCGCGGCATGAAGGTCGAGAAAGCTTTGGCTACTCTGGAGTTTTCACGCAGGCGCATTGCGATCCCGGTTAAGAAATGCCTGGAATCTGCCATTGCGAATGCTGAGAACAATCACGGGCTGGAYATTGAYCAGCTGGTCGTTTCTCAGGCCTTTGTCGGTAAAAACCTGGTAATGAAACGCTGGCGYGCCCGTGCTCGTGGYCGTTCCGCYAAGATTATGAAACCATTTTCGGAAATYACCATTGTCGTGCGCGAAGTCGAGGAGCAAGCCTAATGGGTCATAAGGTCAATCCGATCGGGCTGCGGCTCGGCATTAACCGCACCTGGGATTCTCGCTGGTACGCCAATTCCAGAGATTACGGTCGTCTGTTGCATGAAGACCTGCGTCTGCGCAAATTCATCAAGGCGCGCCTTAGCCAGGCCGGGATTTCCCGTATTGTCATCGAGCGTCCGCACAAAAAGTGCCGCATCACCATTTACACTGCCCGTCCGGGCGTGGTGATCGGCAAAAAAGGTGCTGACATCGAAGTGCTGCGCAAGGCGTTGAGCAAAATCGTCAATGATGAAGTGTTTGTGAACCTTGTTGAGATTCGTAAAGCTGAAATCGACGCCACTTTGGTTGCCGAAGGCATTGCCCAGCAATTGGAACGCCGCATGGCGTTTCGGCGGGCCATGAAGCGCGCGCTGCAAACCGCCATCCGTATGGGTGCCAAGGGCTGTAAAATTAAAGTCGGTGGACGTTTGAATGGTGCAGAAATTGCACGTTCTGAACAATACCATGATGGATCTGTGCCGTTGCACACGCTGCGTGCCGATATCGATTATGGCACCGCAGAAGCTAAAACCGCCATGGGTATTATCGGCATCAAGGTCTGGATCTACAAAGGTGAGATCATGGAGCACGATCCGATGGCTCAGGACCGCAAGGCCGAAGCCAGTGGCGAAAACCGGGCGCGTTCTTCACGCGCAAATGCGTAAATCTAAGGACTAGGGCAGGATCATGCTGCAACCAAAAAAGACCAAGTTTCGCAAGATGCACAAAGGCCGTATCAAAGGTAAGGCCAAAGGTGGATTTACGCTTAACTTTGGCTCCCATGGCCTGAAGGCTCTGGAGCCGGAGAGGGTTACTTCGCGTCAGATCGAAGCCACACGTCGGGCCATTACCCGACACATGAAACGGGCTGGGCGCGTGTGGATTCGGATATTTCCCGATGTCCCGGTTTCTAAAAAACCAACCGAAGTGCGGATGGGTAAAGGTAAAGGCTCGGTAGAATTTTGGGCCGCTAAGGTCAAACCTGGCCGGATTATGTTTGAAATTGATGGTGTTAATGACGCCGTCGCCCGCGAAGCCCTTGAACTTGGCGCTGCCAAGCTGCCAATCAAGTGCAAAATCGTCACCCGTCAGGGTGAGGGTTGAGCTGCGCGCGAGGAGAATAAGAGATGAATACCGTAGAAATGCGCACTATGAGCGCCGATCAAATCAAGGATGAGATCGTGACCTTGAAGAAAGAGCAGTTCAATCTGCGCTTTCAACAGGCCACGGGTCAGCTTGAAAAAACCGCACGTGTGCGCGTCGTACGACGCAGCATTGCGCGCCTGAAAACTGTCTTGCGTGCCAAGGCCAATGAATCAAAGGGAGAGGGCTGATGCCCAAACGTCTTCTGACTGGCGTCGTCGTAAGCGACAAGGGCGCCAAAACTATTGTGGTAAAGGTCGAACGGACCTTTCTGCATCCGCTGTATCGTAAAACGGTACGCCGGTCGAAACGTTATCACGCTCATGATGAGCAAAATGCGTTTAAAGTCGGTGACAATGTCACCATTCAAGAGTGTGCGCCAAAGTCTAAACTGAAGCGCTGGGAAGTAGTTGCGCAGGCCTAGTTTTACAGGAACCACGCGATTAAGGAGGATCCTGACGTGATCCAGATGCAGAGCAATTTACAGGTCGCCGATAATTCCGGTGCCCGTCGCGTCCAATGCATTAAAGTGCTGGGCGGTGCCAAGCGCCGTTATGCCCGCATTGGCGATATTATTGTTGTCTCGGTTAAGGAAGCAATTCCGCGGGGCAAAGTGAAAAAAGGCGAAGTGCGCAAAGCTGTTGTGGTGCGCACCAGAAAAGATATTCAACGTGCCGATGGTTCGGTGATCCGCTTTGACGGCAATGCCGCCGTGCTGATCAACAATAATAATGAACCCGTTGGCACCCGTATTTTTGGCCCGGTTCCCCGAGAACTGCGTGCCAAAAAACACATGAAGATCATTTCACTGGCACCGGAGGTGCTGTGATGGCCGCGAAAATTAAAAAAGGTGACAAGGTCATCGTGCTGGCTGGTAAAGACAAGGGTCGCACAGGCGAAGTGATGAAAATGATCACCGACACCAACCGGGCCATCGTGTCTGGCGTTAATATGGTCAAGCGCCATCAACGCCCGACCCAGTATGACCCCGGTGGTATCAAGGATATGGAAGCGTCTATGCATGTCTCTAACCTGGCGGTGGCAGATCCCAAAACGGGCAAAGCAACGCGGGTAGGGTTCAAAACCCTCAAAGACGGTAAAAAAGTTCGCTTTGCGAAAAAATCAGGCGAGGTTCTCGATGTCTGAGAAAGCTTATGTGCCACGGATGAAAGAGCGTTATAACGCATCTATCCGTGATAATATGGTCAAGAAATTTGGCTATAAAAACGAAATGCAGATTCCGCGCCTGGACAAGATTGTGATTAATATGGGCGTGGGCGAAGCTGTCCAGGACAGCAAGAAGATCAAAAGCGTACTGAATGATCTGGGCCTGATTGCCGGCCAAAAGCCGGTGGCGACCATTGCCAAAAAATCCATTGCCGGCTTCAAGCTGCGCGATGGCATGAAAATTGGTGCCAAGGTCACCCTGCGCAAAGATCAAATGTACGAATTTCTGGACCGGCTGGTTAACATTGCCCTGCCACGGGTTCGCGACTTTCGCGGGCTTAGCGGCAAGAGCTTTGACGGACGTGGCAATTTTGCCTTGGGTCTGAAAGAGCATCTGGTGTTTCCAGAGGTTGATTACGACAAAATCGATCAAATCTGGGGCATGGACATAGTTGTCTGCACAACAGCAAATACGAATGATGAAGCAAAAGCCCTTTTGGCTGAGTTTGATTTTCCTTTTCGGGAAAAATCCAACTAACGCATTTGGGAACGCGGGTATGAACCCGCACTTGGAGGACGACTTAATGGCTAAGAATAGTGCCATTGAACGCAATTTGAAACGGATCCGTATGGTCGAGCGTTATGCTGCCAAACGGGCGCGTTTGAAAGGGCTTGCACGCAATAGGGAACTTCCCATTGAAGAGCGCATTGCGGCGCAGATCAAGCTTTCGGAAATGCCGCGTAATTCCGCGCAGACACGGGTTCGTAATCGTTGCGAAATCACCGGTCGGCCAAGGGGTTATTATCGTAAATTTAAAATGTCTCGGATTGCATTGCGCGAACTGGCCAACCAAGGCCAGCTTCCCGGTGTGACCAAGTCGAGCTGGTAGGGAGGCATCAATGGCGATAAGTGATCCTCTGGGCGATATGCTCACTCGTATCCGTAATGCGTTGATGCGTCGTCGCGGCAAAACCGTGACCCCGGCATCAAGACTGCGCAAGCGTGTATTGGATGTGCTCCAGACCGAAGGTTATATCCGTGGTTATGCGGAAGTAGAGCAAGATGGCTTTGCTAGCTTCGAGATTGAGCTGAAATATTATGAAGGCGAACCGGTAATTTCAGAGATCAAACGGGTCTCGAAACCTGGCCGCCGTGTGTATTCATCGGTCAAAGACCTGCCTCGTGTGCAAAACGGGCTTGGCATTGCGATCATCTCTACCCCCAAGGGTGTGATGTCCGATACCACCGCGCGTGAACACAATGTTGGCGGCGAAGTTCTTTGCCAGGTTAGCTAGGGGAACGGATATGTCACGTATTGGCAAAAAGCCGGTTGAAATTCCCTCTGGGGTAACCGCCGAGCTGAATAACAAGTCGCTCAAAATCAAAGGCCCTAAAGGCGAGCTGGGCATGACCTTCGTCAAGGAAGTCAATATCAAGCTGGAAGGCAATCTGTTGACCGTAACTGCGGTTGATGAAAGCCAACGCGCCCGTGCCATGTGGGGACTGCAACGGTCTCTGGCCGCCAATCTTATCGAAGGCGTTACCAAGGGCTACCAAAAAGAGCTTGAGCTGCGCGGCGTTGGTTATCGTGCCCAAATGAAGGGCAAAAACATCGTTATGCAATTGGGGTTCAGCCACGAAGTCAATTATACGCCGTGCGACGGTGTGACTTTGGCTACACCAAAACCAACGCAAATCACGGTTACGGGCATGGATAAACAGGCTGTGGGTCAAACCGCTGCCGAAATTCGCCGCTTCCGCAAACCAGAGCCTTACAAAGGCAAAGGGGTGCGTTATGTGGGCGAGTTTGTCCGGTCCAAGGAAGGCAAGAAGAAATAGCCATGATAGATCCTCGGAAAAAAATGAAACGACGTGCTTTACGCAATCGCACACGTCTGAAAAAACTGGCTGGCGGCATGCCGCGGCTCTCGGTTTTTCGCTCGAACAAGTATATTTATGCACAGATCATCGACGACGCCAAAGGCAAAACAGTTGCCCAGGCCTCTTCGATGGAAAAGGCTGCGGGCGTAAAGGCAACGGGCAATGCCGAAGCGGCCACGGCCGTTGGCAAGCTGGTTGCTGAGCGGGCTAAAAAAGCCGGTATCAAGGAAGTCGTGTTTGATCGCGGCGGTTATATTTACCACGGACGTGTCAAGGCGCTGGCGGAAGCCGCGCGTGACGGCGGTCTGAAGTTCTAAGGGAGCGGAAAATGGCAGGCCGGAACGAAAAACGTGGTCGCAGAGACGACCGGGAAAAAGACGAATTCACAGATCGTCTGGTGTTTATCAACCGTGTAGCCACGGTGGTTAAAGGGGGGCGTCGCTTCTCTTTTGCTGCCCTCGTGGTGGTTGGTGATGAAAAGGGCCGTGTAGGCTTTGGTCATGGCAAGGCGCGTGAAGTGCCAGAGGCTATTCGTAAAGCCACTGAAGAGGCCAAGAAAACCCTGATCCGGGTGCCGTTGCGCGAAGGCCGCACGCTACATCATGATGGCAAAGGTCATCATGGCGCGGGCAAGGTTCTTCTTCGTGCTGCCCCTCCGGGGACCGGGGTTATTGCCGGTGGTCCGATGCGTGCAGTACTTGAAGTGCTTGGGGTACAGGATGTGGTTGCCAAGTCTCTTGGCTCATCCAATCCGTACAACATGGTTCGTGCCACGATGGATGCCTTGCGCAAGCAGCGCAGCCCTCGGGCAATCGCCGCCAAGCGTGGTAAAAAGGTCGCGGACCTGGTTGCCGGTCGTCAGGATGGTGCCAGTGCCCCCGAAGCTCTAAATGCAGAAGGGTGAGGACAGGAAAATGGCAAAAACTAAAACCGTAACGGTACGTCAAACCGGCAGCCCGATCCGCCGTCCCAAAGATCAGCGCGCTACGCTGGTTGGTCTTGGGCTTGGTAAAATCGGCCGGGTTCGTACCTTGGAAGATACCCCATCCGTGCGTGGCATGATCGCCAAAGTGGCGCACATGGTCAGCATTGTGGAAGAGGGCGCTAAGTAAGCGTTTTCTTTGGAGCAGAAAAATGAGACTGAACGAACTTAGCGATAATCCAGGCGCAAACAAAAACCGCACACGCCTTGGCCGTGGCCCAGGTTCCGGCAAGGGTAAAACCGCCGGACGTGGTGTGAAGGGACAGAAATCCCGCTCAGGTGTGGCCATTAAAGGCTTTGAAGGCGGTCAAATGCCGCTGCACATGCGTTTGCCAAAGCGCGGCTTTACCCCGCATAATCAGGCCCGCTATGTGGAACTGACAATCGGCAAATTACAAGCCGCCATTGACGCCAAAAAAGTTGACGCCAAAAAAGCACTTGATGAAGATTCTCTGGTGGCGGCCGGTGTGGTGCGCCGCAAGCGTGATGGCATTCGTCTCCTTGCAAAAGGTACGTTGAAGGCCAAAGTTACACTTACCTTGACCGGTGCGACCAAAGCGGCCATCGCCGCGACGGAAAAAGCCGGTGGCAGTGTTACGATCATTGCGAAAAAGGTTGCGCAAACCAAAGACTAAATCGGACATACCGACTTGGCCTGCATCAAGTAAACAGGAACAGGACCCATGGCTTCAGCCGCTGAACAGCTTGCCGCAAATATGAATTTCGGCGCCTTTGGCAAGGCCAAGGAATTGCAAAAGCGTATCTGGTTCACTCTGGGCGCGCTAATTGTTTACCGGCTTGGCACCTACATTCCCATACCTGGCATCAATCTGGATGCCTATGCCGCGATTTTTGAGAATACGCAAAAAGGCATTTTGGGGATGATGAATATGTTCTCAGGCGGCGCCATCAGCCGCCTGGCCATATTTACCCTGAATGTGATGCCCTATATTTCGGCGTCCATCATCATGCAATTGATGACCAGCAGTGTCCCGTCGCTGGAAGCTCTGAAAAAAGAGGGCGAGGCGGGTCGCAAGCAGATCAACCAATATACCCGTTATCTGACCGTGGTTCTGGCCACGGTGCAGGCCTATGGTATCGCCATTGGACTGGAAAGCTCGCAAGGGGTTGTCCACGACCCGGGTATTTTCTTCAAAGCCTCCACGGTGATTACCCTGGTGGGCGGCACCATGTTTTTGATGTGGCTCGGTGAACAGGTCACCGCACGCGGCGTTGGCAATGGCGTGTCCCTGATCATTTTTGCCGGTATTGTTGCCGGCCTGCCAACAGCTGTTTTTCAGGCTCTGGACATGACTCGCGTCGGCCAGTTCAGCTTTCTGGGTCTATTGCTGCTCACGGCGCTGGCCATTGGGGTGGTGTTCTTCATCGTCTTTATCGAGCGCTCGCAACGGCGTCTGCTGATACAATACCCCAAGCGCCAGCATGGCAATAAGGCCTTTGGCGGCGACAGCTCGTTTTTGCCGCTGAAACTGAATACCGCCGGTGTGATCCCGCCAATTTTTGCCTCTTCGCTTTTATTACTGCCTGCCACTGTCGCCGGATTTTCCGCACAGTCCGGGCCGGAATGGCTGCGCACGGTGGTTGCCTCGCTGGGTCAGGGACAGCCGCTCTATCTGGTTACTTATGCCGCCGGCATTATATTCTTTGCCTTCTTTTATACCTCGATTGTTTTCAACCCTGCTGAGACGGCGGATAATTTACGCAAAAACGGTGGATTTCTGCCTGGCATTCGCCCCGGCAAACGCACGGCTGAATATCTGGACTATGTCTTGTCACGCCTGACCGTGCTGGGTGCGCTTTATCTGACGGCAGTTTGTATTATGCCGATCATTCTGGTTAACGCCTACAGCGTACCGTTCCGGTTAGGGGGCACCTCGATCCTGATTGTGGTCAGCGTGACCATGGATACGGTGGCGCAAATTCAATCGCATTTGCTGGCGCACCAATATGAAGGCCTGATCAAGAAAACCAAACTGCGGGGCCGACGCCGATGAATTTGGTTATTTTTGGTCCGCCGGGGGCCGGCAAGGGCACACAGGCCAAACGGCTGGTTACCGAGCGTGGTTATATTCAACTTTCCACCGGAGACATGCTGCGCGCAGCGCGCAAATCCGGCTCTGAACTGGGCCAGAAAGTTGCCGGCATTATGGATCGCGGTGAACTGGTCTCGGACGAGATCGTTATTGCCCTGATCAAAGAACAGCTGGACCTGAACAAGGGGGCACCGGGGTTTATCTTTGATGGATTCCCACGCACGCTGGCCCAGGCCGAAGCGTTGGATGCTCTTCTGGGCAGCCAGAGTTCCCAGGTGGACCATGTGATTCGCCTTAATGTGGATGACAAGGCTTTGCTGGACAGAATTGCACTGCGATTTGAAGAGCAGAAACGTGACGATGACAACCCGACGGCATTTGCGGTTCGCCTGAATGCCTATAACAAGCAAACAGCACCTTTGCTGCCCTATTATCAGGGCAAGGGGCTGTTGAAGGAAATAAATGGTATGGATGACATCGACGCCGTAGCCGGTGCCGTGTCGCGCATACTGGATTTGGATTAATCAAAGTGCCTTATCCGGTTGACGGGTGGGGCGCTAGAAGGATAGAAAGCGGCCTCCGCAAAAGAGCAGAGTCACTGGCGAGTGCATTTTAAGCATTCGGCGGCTGTTCGCTTGCGGTGTCTTTTATGGAGAATGAACAGTGGCTCGGATTGCCGGCGTTAACATACCGACGAACAAGCGCGTACAAATTGCGCTGACGTATATTCACGGGATCGGTCCCGCGAATGCGAAAGAGATATGCGATAAAGCTGGCATTACGCCAGAGCGGCGCGTTGCAGAACTGACTGATGCAGAAGTGCTGAAAGTCCGTGAAGCCATTGATAGTGACTATATGGTCGAAGGCGATCTGCGCCGGGACACTGCAGTTAATATCAAACGGCTGATGGATCTGGGCATGTACCGTGGACTTCGCCACCGTCGAGGACTTCCGGTTCGTGGACAGCGCACACACACCAATGCACGTACCCGCAAGGGTCCGGCAAGAGCAATTGCCGGCAAGAAGAAATAGGGCGGATATAGAATGGCTAAAGAACCGACACGGGTACGCCGTGCTGATCGTAAAAACATCACTTCTGGTGTTGCGCATGTAAGTGCGACGTTCAATAACACCATGATTACCATTACCGACGCACAGGGTAATGCCATTGCATGGTCCACCGCCGGGGTTATGGGCTTTAAGGGCTCTCGTAAATCCACGCCTTATGCGGCTCAGCTTGCCGCCGAAGACGCTGGCAAAAAAGCCCAGGAACACGGTATGAAAACCCTCGAGGTTAATGTCTGTGGTCCTGGCTCTGGTCGCGAGTCTGCTTTGCGTGCGCTGCAGGCAATCGGGTTTACCATTACCACCATACGTGACGTAACGCCGATCCCCCATAACGGGTGTCGTCCGCCAAAACGTCGCCGGGTCTAGTACCCCGCTATATATTTTCATCCGGTGTGTGATCAAAGCCTCCGGATTAACAAAGAGGTGCTATTGTGCTGGAAAAAAACTGGCAAGAACTGATCCGTCCCATGAAACCGGTGATCAAGCCCGGACATGATGAAGCCTGTAAGGCGCAGATCATTGCCGAGCCGCTGGAACGCGGTTTTGGTACGACCTTGGGCAACAGCCTGCGCCGGGTGCTTTTGTCATCCCTGCAGGGTGCTGCGGTTACCGCCGTACAGATTGACGGGATTGTGCACGAGTTTTCATCCATTCAGGGTGTGCGCGAAGACGTTACCGATATTGTTCTCAATATCAAAAAAATGGCCATGGTAATGCACAATGAAGGCCCCAAACGGGTGGTTCTGACCGCCACGGGACCGTGCGAAGTTACCGCTGGTATGATCGAAGAGACCGCAGACGTCGAGGTGCTGAACAAGGACCATGTCCTGTGCATGCTTGATGACGGGGCCTCGATCCGTATGGAATTCACGGTCAATACTGGCAAGGGCTATGTCGCCGCCGATAAAAACCGTCCCGAAGATGCACCCATCGGCCTGATTGCTGTCGATTCGCTCTTCAGCCCGGTGCGTCGTGTTGCCTTTTCCGTGGAAAACACCCGTGAGGGTCAGGTGCTTGACTATGACAAGCTGACCATGGATATCGAAACCAATGGGGCCATCTCCCCCGAAGATGCCGTGGCCTTTGCCGCGCGCATTTTGCAGGATCAATTCCAGATCTTCATCAATTTTGAAGAACCCGAAGATGACAAGGCCGCCGATGCTGCCCAGGAGCTGGACTTCAACCCGGCACTTCTGAAGAAAGTTGACGAGCTGGAGCTTTCCGTACGTTCGGCCAACTGCCTGAAGAACGACAATATTGTGTATATCGGTGATCTGATTTTGAAATCTGAGGCAGAAATGCTCCGCACCCCTAATTTTGGTCGCAAATCCTTGAACGAGATCAAGGAAGTGCTGGCTTCTCTGGGACTGCATCTTGGCATGGAAGCCCCCAGCTGGCCGCCGGAAAATATTGACGATCTGGCCAAGAAACACGAAGACAACATTTAAGTTTGCATATTGAATGCCTGTGCATTCGCACTTTTAGGAGAAACCGCCATGCGCCACGGTATTGCGCACCGCAAGCTCAACAGAACGCACGAACATCGCAAGGCGATGTTTGCCAATATGGCGGCGTCTCTGATTACGCATGAGCAAATCACCACCACCCTGCCCAAGGCCAAAGAGTTGCGTCCCATCGTGGAAAAGCTGATCACTCTGGCGAAAAAGGGCGATCTGGCATCGCGCCGCCGGGCCGCTGCCCGTCTTCGTGACGAAGCGGCGACCAAGAAGCTCTTCGATGTTATGGGTGAGCGTTACAAGGATCGCCAGGGCGGTTATGCCCGGGTACTCAAAGCTGGTTACCGCTTTGGGGACAATGCCCCCATCGCCGTGATCGAACTGGTGGATCGCGACCCTGAAGCCAAAGGCAAAGCCGATCGTGAACGTGTTGCTGTCGAAGAGGCCGCGCGCGAAGATTGATCTTGTGCCAATCATGATTACTTAAAAGGCGGCTCTCCGGTTATGGGGGCCGCCTTTTTGCATTTTTGTCCAAACTTTCTACCTATTGCCCGAATTGTGCCATGATCACTATGGAATAATTGAACCATGAAAAAGCATATCATTCTCCCTCTCTTGTCCCTTTTATTGACTCTGCCAGTCTTGGTACAGGCTCAAAGCACCAAACAGGTTCCGCAAAATGCGGTACAGGTACAGATGTCTTACGCGCCGCTGGTCAAGAAAGCCGCTCCTGCGGTGGTCAATGTTTATTCGCGCAAAGTGATTAAAACCGCCGCCTCGCCCTTTGCCGGGGACCCGTTTTTTGGTCGTTTGTTTGGTCAGGGTTTTTTTGGTCCACGAGAGCGCGTGCAACAATCTCTGGGGTCCGGTGTTCTGGTGCGCAAAGACGGCATCATTGTTACCAACAATCATGTGGTCAACGGGGCCGATGAATGGCGGGTGGTTCTGGCGGATCGACGCGAATTTGAGGCCAAATTGCTGCTTTCAGACAAACAGGCTGATCTGGCTGTTCTTAAAATAGATACCGGAGGCGATGACCTGCCCACCATGCCACTGCATGTATCTCATGAGGCCGAAGTGGGCGATCTGGTTCTGGCCATTGGTAACCCGTTTGGGGTGGGCCAAACCGTCACCTCGGGCATTGTCTCGGCGCTGGCCCGTACCGATGTCGGGGCCTCGGACTATTCCTATTTTATCCAGACCGATGCGGCGATTAACCCGGGCAATTCCGGTGGGGCACTGGTGGGCATGGATGGCTCGCTATTGGGTATTAATACGGTGATCCTGTCGCGTTCCGGCGGCTCGAACGGTATTGGTTTTGCCATACCGGCGGCCATGGTGGCCCGCGTGGTGGATGCCGCCGTAAACGAAGATGGCCAGGTGATCCGCCCGTGGTTTGGGGCACGGCTGCAAGTGGTGGACCGTGACCTGGCGGCCTCGCTCGGTCTTGATCGACCTCATGGGGCGTTGGTCTCGGAAACGTATCCAAATGGTCCGGCGGCCCGCGCCGGAGTGAAGCGCGGCGATGTGGTGACCAGCATTAATGGTCATGAAATCAACAGTGAACAGGGCCTTCGCTTTCGTCTGSCMWCYCATWRMRYCSKRKACATCGTTCMRTWWAGCGTNNTTYKCRWMGSSGMRKTTAAGNNWSKGWMRMKTRMSRCSYMWGSCRCYYCGRWARRMYCMYRTYKSMMKKMMKCMKWYCTGGATGGCATTAATCCCTTTGCCGGGGCCAAGATTGCTAACCTTTCTCCGGCACTGGCCGAAGAGTTGAGTATGGATGAGTTTGCCAAGGGGGTTATCATCCTCTCCGTCGCGCCGCGCAGCCCTGCCAGTTATTATGGCCTGCGCGCTGGCGATATTCTGGGYGCCGTGAATGATGAGCCGATTAATRCAGTCAAGGAYATGCGACGCGTACTGGATGAAAATGATGCCAGCCGCCGTTGGCCTGTAACCATTAAACGCGGCGGTCGCCGAATTGCCACCACCATCCGGCTGCGTTCCTGATTTGTACTATWTGGARGTTTGTGTGYTATACCTKCATCCATGAGTACATTGTTTGAAGCTGCCGGTCTGGAAGAGYGCGCGCCGCGCCCGCTGGCAGACCGGTTGCGSCCGCAATCCTTGCCCGAAGTGGCAGGMCAGGGKCATTTGCTTGGTGATRAAGCCCCCATTGGGCGCATGGTGAAGGCGAACCGCCTGTCGTCAATGATCCTCTGGGGGCCGCCGGGGGTGGGCAAGACCACCATTGCGCGCCTGCTGGCCGATCATTGTTCCTTGCATTTTGAACCGCTTTCGGCGGTGTTTTCCGGCGTGGCGGATTTGCGCAAAATCTTTGCTGCGGCCAAGGATCGCCGCACGGCAGGGCAGGGCACATTATTATTTGTAGACGAGATCCACCGATTTAACCGTGCCCAGCAGGATGGGTTTTTGCCGTTTGTCGAAGAAGGCGTGGTGACGCTGATCGGGGCGACGACGGAAAACCCGTCYTTTGARCTKAAYGSMGCKCTSCTSTCCCGGWKKCAGGTRMTGRYSCTRAASCGTCTGGATGATGCGGCGCTGGAGGATTTGCTGATTCGAGCCGAAGCCCTGATGGATGCGGCCTTGCCATTGGAGCCCTCTGCGCGTGAGGCTCTGCGGGCCATGGCCGATGGCGATGGTCGCTATGTGCTCAATTTGGCCGAGGAGGTGTTTGCACTAAATACTGCCGCGCCTTTATCGCCCGCTGATCTGGCTAATGCCTTGCAAAAGCGCAGCCCAGCCTATGATAAAAATCGCGAAGAGCATTACAATCTTATTTCGGCCCTGCACAAGGCGGTGCGCGGTTCGGACCCCGATGCAGCGCTTTACTGGTTTGCGCGCATGCTGGTGGGGGGCGAGGACCCGCTGTTTCTGGCGCGCCGTCTGGTGCGCATGGCCAGCGAAGATATCGGCCATGCCGATCCCTCCGTTTTGCAAACCGCCATTGCCGCAGTGGAAACCTATCGCTTTTTAGGCAGCCCTGAGGGCGAACTGGCGCTGGCACAAACCGTGGTGCATCTGGCCTGTGCCCCTAAATCTAACGCGGTCTATAAAGCCTTTAAAGGGGCCATGAAGACGGCGGGCGAAACCGGCTCGCTAATGCCGCCAAAACACATTCTGAACGCCCCCACGCGCCTGATGAAAAATGAAGGCTATGGCAAGGGTTATGCCTACGATCATGATGCACCGGATGCCTTTTCCGGGCAGAACTATTTTCCTGATGAGATGGACCGGGCCGAGTTTTATGTGCCTTCCGGGCGCGGCTATGAAAAGGCGGTGGCCGAACGCCTGCGCAAATGGCGCGCGCTTCGGGGTGAGGGCTAGGCGGTGCTCTTTACCCACCGGGGGCGCGCACCATAAAATCAACCCGGTCAATGGTTTTGCCATCCTGATCCACCAGCAATAATTGATGCGGGCCGGGCATAGGAAACCAGAGGCGGTCTTTGGGCAGGGGCTTGCCATCCATGCTCAGGGACATGGATGCCGTCGCGCCCTTCACTGCAATGGCCAGACGTTGGCGTTCTGGCGGAATATCCGGGTCCAGCGCGATGATGGCCCCGGCGGCCGGGCGAATAATGTGGGCCGGGCGGGCGCTTTGGGTCACCGCCCGAATGGTGCGAATTTCGGTGCCGCGCAAAAATACCTCCCGGCGTGGGGGCTCCGGGGTGCCGACAAAGCGAATATCGGTCTTGGTAACGCCTTCGGGCCGCGCTGGCGGCGCTGAGGGTCGATCTCTATGCAACATGGCTATAATGGCATGCCATAGCGGGGCCGCGCCAGAGACGCCGGAAACGCCGTGCATGGGATCGCCTTCAAAATTGCCAACCCAGACGCCAACAGTGTAATCCGCGCTATAGCCAATGCACCAATTGTCGCGCATGGCCTTGGAGGTACCGGTTTTAACGGCGCTCCAGAACGGGGTGTTGAGGTTGTTGGAAAGGCCAAAGGTCAGGAGGCGCGCCGACCGATCACTTAGCATGGAGGATACGATATAGGCCGTCTCCTTTGGCAATATTTGGCGCGGATTGCCCATGGGGTCATCGCCAAGCAGTCGCAAAGGGCTGGCCTTGCCGCCATTGGCCAGGGTGCGATAGGCATTGACCTGTTCGGCAAGGCTGACCTCGGCCGAACCCAGGGCCAGCGAGAAGCCATAATAATCGCCATCGCGGGTAATGCCCTTATAGCCCAGATCGTAAAGGCGTTGGCGGAATGGTTCGACCCCGGTGAGCAACAGCGTGCGCACTGCCGGGATGTTTAATGAATTACCAAGGGCGATGCGCGCACTGACCAGCCCTTTATAACCGTGATCGTAATTTTGCGGCACATAAAGCCCGCCGGCAGTTTTAAGATGGATCGGCGCATCGTTCAGCAGCGACGCCGCCGTCAGGTAATGCCGCTGTAGCGCCAGCGCATAAAGATGCGGCTTGAGCGTAGAGCCGGCCTGACGATGGGCGCGAACGCCGTCCACATGGGGCGCGCGGGACGTGGCCGGGTTGGAGCCAACCCAGGCCAGCACATTGCCCGTGGCATTTTCCACCACCAACACCGCCCCATCGCGGACATTGCGGTGCGCCAGGCCAGCCAATTGGCGTTCCAGCGCATCTTTGGCAAAGCGCTGGATATGGGCATCCAGCGTGGTGCGTACATCCGTATCTTTGGCGCTCAATAAACGCGCCGCCAGATGCGGGGCCAGTGCGGGCGTGGTGGGCGGGGTTTCGGCGCGGTCCAGCATGCGGTTCAGCGCCGCCATGGGGCCAGTACAGGGCCGGGGGCTGACCAGCGCACACAGGCGGCGTGCAAGGCGTTTGGGGCTGGCATTGGGGGCAGGCAACAGGGCGGCCAGCGCCAGGCTTTCGTCTTCGGTTAGGCCGTCTGGCTCTTTACCCAACAGCACATTGGCGGCGGCGGTTATGCCTTCTACCTCGCCGCGAAACCCCAGCAGGTTCAGATAACTTTCCAGAATTTGTGCCTTGTCCCAGCGCCGTTCCAGCTTTTGCGCAAAACGGGCCTGTTGTAATTTGGCCCGCAAGGATCGCCGGGGCAGGGCCGTATGATCACGGGCGCGGAGCAGGGTGGCCAATTGCATGGTAATGGTGCTGGCCCCGCGCAAGGGCTTGCCTCTGGCATTGTTCCAGGCGGCCCCCAAAACCCCGCGCCAGTCAATGCCGTTATGGCGGTAAAAACGCTGATCCTCGGCGGCAATAATGGCGCTGGTCAGGGCCGGTGAAATGGCCTGCAAATCGGCCCATTGGCCCCGGCGCATGGAAAAATCGGTGCGGCGCACCTGCAAAACCACGCCATGGCGATCAAGAAGGGCCGAGCGCGAAGGCTGCCAGTCTGTGTGCACGCTTTCATAGCCGGGAATGTCGCCGGGCGCGCTCCAGATCGCCAAGGCCACCAGAGGAACACTGATGGCGGCAATCAGGAATGCCCAGCGCCATGGCTTCACGGGCTGGCCGCGCCAATTTTCATCGGCGCAATGGGCGTCTCGCCAAACATTTCGGGGGCATACATGGCCTCAACCCGCGTGGGCGGCAGGTTGAAATCCCCCTTGGTGTTCAGRCGSAYYGTGTATTCRAACGAGAATTTYCCCTTGGGAACATAGCGRTAAAAGGCCTGATAGGCATCAAAGCGGCGTTCCTCATAGACGGGCCATGCATAGCCGGTGCTGCGTTCATCATTGCTGAGAAGCGCGCTGTCGCCGCCAAGACCGCCGCCAAGAATTTGCGCCCCGGCGGGAATGGGATCATTGATCACCACCCAGGTCATGGCGGATTGGGCAACTATTTCCAGCTTGATGCGCACCACATCTCCGACATTCCACGCACCGGCTTTGGCCTGGCTGACCGGGCTTATGGTGCGCGTAATGGCATAGCCCGACGAGAGCGGTTCACGCAGCGGGATCGCCGCCTTGGCGGTAACAAATGCCCAGGGTGCGCCCTTGCCATCGTGGACTATGGTCAGGTTTTCGGCCTTGTCTGCCCATGGCAGAGAAAACTCCAGCGCTTTGCTTTGGCCCCAGGCCTTGGTCTGGCGTTTATCGCCCAGCGCCGTGCTGCTCTGGCCGCTGACTTTAGTTTTCTCAAACCGGGCCGAGAATTGCCGCATGGCCAGCGTGCCCCAGGCATTGCCGGTGGTGGTACGCCAATGGCCATTCATCTGTCTTCCCAACAGGCCACGGGCCATGCGGGGCATGTCTTCACGCCATAAAGGAATATCGGCAAGGCGGATCAGGGCGCGCGCCGCATTGGTATCGGCCGAGATCATCAGCCACCACAAATTATCGCTGCGTTCGGTTGAAAAGCCCATATGGGTACCCTGAAAGTTCAACCGCGAGCGCAAAATCTGTTGGGTGAAGGCAATGCCTTTATTCCGATTGGGCAGGGTTTTCATGCGCTGAAATATGTTCAGAACATCCAGCACCGCCGAAGTGGGCAACATTTTGGGATCCACGCTCATACTGGTCAGCATTTGCGGCTTGGCCCGGCCATAGCGCGATAACGCAGAAATGGCGGCCAGTTTACGCACCGTCAGGTCCGCCGTGTTCAGGGGCGAGCCACGGCGGATTTTTCCATTCACAAAGGCGGTCAGCCCATTCAGCATCTGATCACGCTGGTTTCGCGGAATTTCCCAGCCCGCTTCGCTGGTGATGGCCAATACATAGGCGGTCAGGGTATCGCTGCCGCGAAGGAAATCGGACGGGAAGTATTTCAGCAGGCCATCCTTGTCCAAATAGGCCGGCATAGCCCGGGCGGTTTTGGTCCAGCGTGCCTCGTCATTCAAAGAAATGGCAATGGAGGTGCGTTGTTCAAAACAGCGATAGGGATAGCGCTGCATATAGTCCTGAACCCCGGCCAGATCACCGCCCAGGGTGGATTGCAGGCGCACATCCACGCCGCCCCGGCCCGGTATGGCATCTTGGGGGCGGGCCAATGTGAGTGACCATGGCGAGGTAAGCTGTCGCAGGCTGGCCTGAAAGGTGCGTACCGGTACGGCGGGGGTGACGCTCTGGCTGACCTTGATGGCATCTTTGGCCTTACCGTCTTTTTGCGTAACCCAGAGGGACCATTGCAGAGCCGTTGCATCGAACGGCACCAGCACATCCCAGCTAATGTTACGCGCCTGACCGGCGGGAATGGTGATCTCGCGTGCCGCCAGAGGGCCTAGCCCGGTAATCTCGCCGCCAATTTGCGCCGTCATGTCAATTTTTGAGGCATTGCGAACCGTAAATACGGCATCAAAACGGTCATTCTCGCGGACGACTTTGGGCAGGCCGGCAAGGATCTGTAAATCCTGCGTCGTAGTGATTTTGCTGGAACCGGTGCCAAAAAGGTCAAGCCCGCCTTCGGCAATGACCACCACGCGAAAGGCGCTGAGGCTGTCATTAAGTGGGAACGTAACCTTAGCCATGCCGTTTTCATCAACGCTGACCCGGCCTTTCCACAACAGCAGGGTGTCAAACAGTTCACGGGCGTTTTGCTTTCCACCGCCGCCGCCATGGGCCACGGCTTTGCGGCCATAATGGCGCTTGCCAACGATCTGCATTTGCGCGGTCGAGGTGAGAACCTCCAGCCCGCGTTCATCCATCATGGATTTAAGAAGATCCCATGAAGTGTTGGGGGAAAGCTGTAACAGGGCCTCGTCCACCACAGCGATGGCCAGCTCGGACCCCGCCGGCAAGGTGCCGCCATCGGCACGGGCAATTTTGATGTTGGCCGTCGCGGTTTCGCGAATACGATAGATCGGTTTATCAAGGCTGACCTTCACATCCAGACGGTGTGCTTTCCAGCCGACGCGCATATTGGCAAGGCCCAGCCGATAGGCCGGTTTAGCCAGATCAATCAGGGCTGTGGCCTCGCCGCCATCGCGTGAAAGCAGCGGCAGATCATGCAATCTGGCAAAGTCGGCCAGCTTGCTTTTCCAGGTCGAGACCCGGCCGCGCACGGCCAGAACCGAGATATACACATTGGGGGCATATTCGGGTTTAACCGGCACTTTGATGACCGGGGTTTTGCCCGAAATTCTGGTCACAAAGCTGTCGATAACGCCTTCGCGTTCAATGGTGACCAGCGCCGTGGCGGAGCGAAACGGGCTGCGCACCTGTACCTTGGCAACATCGCCGCCATTATATTCGGTGTTTTCAATCAACAAATCCATGCGGTCTCCATCGGTGCCGGAAAACCACCAATCATCCTTGCCGGCCACCCAGATACTGGTGGTGGCATTTGCGCTCTGACCGTCTTCATCATGCACGATAGCTTGCAGGATAATTTCGCCGGACTGGCCGGGAGCCAGTTTACAGCTGAACTT
>NVVU01000050.1 GCA_002733485.1 Robiginitomaculum sp. | reverse complement strand
CTCGGCCTGGACATTCAGGTTGGTAATCACGCTTGTCGCGCTGCCAGCGCCGATAAAGCCGCCGCCGCCACTGGATATAAAAGTGCGTCCGAACGATCCGCCGCCACCGCCAATGAAAAATCCGCCGCCCCCACCGGTGAACGTGTTCTGCACGGCCACGCCGCCCTTGTTGACAAATACGCCGGGCGTGGAAACCCGCACATTGGGGCCGGTAACCGAAATGCCGGGAACGCGAATCACATGGTTTTTCTTTTGCTGACAGGGAACGCAGGCTTCACCCCCGGCCTGGGCCATGCTGGCAAGGCTAATCCAGAGTGCGATTGTCAATGCAGCGGCAAAATGCCTGCCAAGGCTGTGAACCGGGCCGATGTGCCGGGCTGGTACGCCCATGTGCTTGCTCCCTTAGTGACTTCCCTTTTAGGGGAAGGCGCGGGCGGCGGGCTTCCCCCAGAAATAGAGAAACGCTCCATTGCGGATCAGTTTTGCCAATGCACACGCGGCATCAACCTTGCGATGATCCATTTAAACCCACGCTGATTTGCCTCAGCATAATGTTAAAATGGTTACCCGCGACCTAAGATATTGGTGAGAATGTGACGTCTGTTTCCTTGCAAAGCCCTATTTCGCAACGCGCCAGCGGGGCCTTTACCCTGCATCATGCCGATGGCTGTCATTATCTGTTTGGCTGGACCGGAAAATGGCTGCGCCAACTCAGTGGCCGGGCCTTGCGCGATCATGATTTTATTACACTGTGGCGGCCCGCCGACCGGGCGTTTTTACAGGCGCAACTGGATGATGTGCGCCGGTATGGCCGCGCCAGAACCATCAAGGCCCGTGCCGTGACCCTCTGTGGGGAAAGCCGCCTTTGTTCATTTGAGTTTACCAAATTACAGCACCCGCAAGGGCGCGGCGCCGCCATGGGGTGTCGTTGGCGCACGAATGTCAATGCAGCTCAGCCCGGCACGCCAATCGCTGAATTGCGGCTGGACGCCACGCCCACGCATTAGCGCCATTTACGCCCAACCCGGCAGGCCCTATGGTGGCCAAAACCGGATGGGTTATGAGCAAAAAACATATTACAATACACACCGATGGTGCCTGTTCGGGCAATCCCGGCCCCGGGGGCTGGGGGGCGTTATTGCAATGGAATGGCAATGAGCGCGAGCTCTGCGGCGGTGAGGATCACACCACCAATAACCGCATGGAAATGCAGGCTGCGATCGAGGCGCTAAAGGCGTTAAAACAGCCCTGCTGCGTCGATCTTTATACCGATTCCACCTATGTGCGTGATGGCATCACCAAATGGCTGGACGGCTGGAAAGCCCGGGGTTGGAAAACCGCCGCCAAAAAGCCGGTCAAAAATGCCGATTTGTGGGTGGTGCTGGAAGAGGCCGCGGCGCGCCACGACGTGACCTGGCACTGGGTCAAGGGCCATGCCGGCCATGATGGCAATGAGCGAGCCGACGAGCTGGCCCGCCAGGGCCTGGAAAACTGGCGATGTAAATAACCCGTTGGGAGGATTATCCAGATGCATAGACGTACATTTTTACTGGCGCTCACCACCTTGGCGGCCAGCGGCGCGCCGGCCTATGCCGATAGCGGCTTTTTCAAAAAACTGTTGGGCAGTCTGAAAAAACAAACCCGGGAAAGCCAGACCCCGGGCGCGCGCGAATCGCGGGGTGGGCTTAGCCTGCTGGATGCGGATCGGGGCCTGCGTCAGGCGCTGGATATCGGCATTGAGGCGGTGGTGGCACAATTGGGCGCGCCGGGCGGCTTTTTCGATGATGGCAAGGTGCGCATTCCCCTGCCAAAAACCCTGCGCAAGGCCCGCAAACTGGCCAAACCATTGGGCATGGCCGGACCGTTCGACAATTTTCAGGAACGCATGAATCGCGGGGCCGAGGCAGCCATGCCACAGGGCAAAAAATTGCTGAAAGGCGCGGTAAAGCAAATGAGCGTGGATGATGCCATCACCATTGTGCGTGGCCCTGATGACAGCGCCACGCAATACCTGCGGCGCACTATGGAGCCCTCTCTGGTCACCGCCTTTACCCCGGTAATCCGCTCTACATTGGACAGCACCGGCGCGTTGCGGGCTGGCAAGTCCCTGGCCACGCGCTATTCCCTTGGCGGGTATGCCGATCAGGCCAGCGACAAGCTGACCCAGCATGTGGTCAAAGGCGCCCTGAAAGGCACGTTTTATTATCTGGCCGAACAGGAACGCGCCATTCGCGCCAATCCCGGCGATTTTGGCTCGCAAATCATCCGCCGGGTATTTGGGTAGGGGCGGCCACCTTGAAGTAAATATTGATGTGCCATCACACCAACTCGTCACCCCGGCAAAAGCCGGGGTCCAGTGGTGAGTCAAAAAATGGATACCGGCCTACGCCGGTATGACGAAGAGGGTGGTCAGTCTAAAAATGGATGTTGGTAGAGAATCCTACCCCTGACCGCCGGATTTGCCGCCGGTGCCAAAATTGCCGATTTTGGCGATCAGTTCCGAGGTGGAAAGGGCAAAGCCTGAGCTGATCCACTCATCCTCCATATCCCAGAGAATATCGCCCAGCTCGCGGCCTTCCTTATAGCCCTCATTCATCAGGTCTTTGGCGCGCACCGGAAACACCGGGCGTTCCCATTCTTCGGCAAATTCCATCAAATCCTGYACATTGCGCCGGTCGCGRTCAAACAGCGTCGCCATGGCAATTTTGGCGGCATCGACAAAGCCCGMSACSAYYTTGCGGTAAAASCGCCGCGAGACATCCATATAATCTTCGTTGGGGTCCACTTCRCCRGCATCGTGCCAGGCTTTGAGRCGGTTTTTTTCCGCATTGGAGAGYTTYAASCGKYTGGCGATTTTGGACCAGCGCCGGGCATCRACCATGGCCATCAGACGCAARAGCGGRTCKGGYTCCCASYCCATTTCYTTTTCCARCGCGATAAAGGCGCAGGCCCGGTCCACATGAATGCTTTCGGGCARRACCACYTGTAAAACCTCGGCRGTGCGCATCCAGCGCAARGCCTTGGAGGGATCRGGGGCGCTGAGCAGTTTTTTCAGYTCTTTCCACACCCGCTCTGCCGAKAGGCCTTCCATGCCRTCTTTCAGGCGGGCGCAGGCYTTGACGCTTTCCCGGTCMGGGCGTGATTCGCCATACCAGGCAAAAAAGCGGAARAACCGYAAAATSCGYARATARTCTTCGCGGATWCGCGTATCCGGATCWCCCACAAAGGCCACATRACCCGCCARCGCATCYTTGATGCCRTCYTGYGGATCAAACAGCGAGCCRTCYTTSGGGTCGGCATAAATGGCGTTAAAGCGAAAATCCCGYCKTTYGGAATCYTYGGCCCAATCKGTGGTAAAGCTGACCTCKGCATGGCGGCCATCGGTTTTKACRTCTTTGCGTAACGAYGTRATTTCAAASGGCTTYCCCCCGACCACRGCGGTYACYGTGCCRTGGGCYAGKCCGGTKGGCACCACCTGAATATCRGCGGCCTTYAAGGCCTYSATTACSGCCTSWGGYTCTAATTGYGTGGCCAKRTCCACATCATCAACCGGGCRRTYCATRATGGTGTTACGTACACACCCACCAACAAAGCGTACACCGCCGGGTTTGGCGGCATTGAGCGCCTTGACCACCTTAATGGTGGCGTTGGCGGTCATCCATTCAGTTGTTTTTGGGTCCAGATGGGTTGGGTTGCTCATGATTATTACTCGTATCGGGTGGCACGCGCGGCGTTTCTTCAAATCTGCCCCGAACGACCTTGCCGTTTTCTAAATGCGCCGGAATATATTCACCGTCGCGGAAAGTTTTGTGATGCAATGCCAAATACAAAAACCCGGTAAAGGCCAAAATACCCCCCAAAATAAACAGTTTATGGTAAGGCGCCGGGTCAAAGGCATCGCCTTCGGCCAGCCGGTGACGCAATATGAAAGTGCGATATAAAAAGAACAGCGAAAAAGGCAGGCTAAAGAGAACGATCTCAATCAGGGTCATTCGCAACATGGGGTGTCCTCTTGGTTAGGTTTTGGCCTCTAAACGTAGCGCCAATGCACGCAGCATACCCGCGGTTGCGCCCCAGATGAAATGCTCATTCCACGGCATGGCATAAAAATGCCGCTCTGCGCCCTGCCAATGAAGCGATTGTCGCTGATGATTGTTTACATCCATGAGGAAATCAAAGGGCACTTCAAACACCGCCTCCACCTCGCGCGGGTCCGGGCGGGGGGTGATGGGCGTTTGCAGCACCGCGACAAAGGGGGTGATGTCAAAACCACTGGCGGTTTCATAGCGCTCGAACCGGCCAAGCATACGGGCGCGGGCTTTGCCAATGCCGGTTTCTTCTTCGAATTCACGCAAGGCCGTGTCGATCAGGTTTTCCCCGGTGTTGGCGCGTCCGCCGGGAAAGGCGATCTGGCCCGCATGGGTGGGCATGTCTTTCGTGCGCCGGGTCAGCAGCAATTGCCAGCCCGCTGGCCGCTTAACCAGAGGGATGAGCACCGCCGCCCGTGTGGAGGCCTTTTGGCGCGGCATATCACCGTTCAGATCAAAATCTGATCGGGACTGAAGTCCCTTAACTTCACCATCAATTGGATCCAGTATGCGGCTCAGGCGATCCGGCCAGCTCGGCGTTTCAGTCAAGATGTACACCCGGCGGACCCAGGGCAAAGAATGCACCGTCGCTCCATACCCCCAATTGCGGCCCTTCGCCCAGATCGCGTTCCACCGCCAGATCGACCATCTGGTAAAAAACGGCCCGATTAATCAGCGCCTCAAGGCCGTGACGCACCATAACAAACGGGGTGGGTTCCAGGGTTTTGGGATCGGTCTTAACCCGTATGGGGCGATCCGGCCCGGCCCGCACCACATCGCCAACATTGGTGGTGAAATAAAGAATTTGCTTTTCGCCCTCGCTTTGCGCATCCAGAGTGATGGCGATAAAGGGGGCGCAGGCCACGCGCACGCGCACCTTTTCCACCGGCGTTATCAGATAGATGCCGCCATCGTCATCTTTTCGTAATATTGTGGAAAACAACTTTACCAGAGAATGGCGGGTAATGCGCTGTCCATCATGCAGCCAGGTGCCATCACGAAGGATTTCAATGTCCATATCCGCGCAATGTTCCGGGTGCCATAAATGCACCGGCGGCAAGCCGTCATCCCCAGCATTTTTGCTGGCTGCCGCAATCAGGGCATTGACATTTATGGCGTCCCGCGTGCCCATAGTGAAGCCTTTGTTCCGGTCCTAAAAACAGATTAAACCTATTGTAGAAACGAGAAGAAGTTGAGCGCAATGCCTGATACCATGAAAGACACTGCCATTGTGACCCGTGCCGAAGCGGCCATTGAGACCCTGGGACGCACTCGCGACGCCATTGGCAAGGTCATATTGGGCCAGAATGATGTCATTGATCTGGCCTTAAATGCCATATTGTGCGGTGGTCATGCCCTGCTGGTCGGCGCGCCGGGGCTGGCCAAAACCCGGCTGGTGGAAACCATAGCCACGGTTACCGGGCTGGATGAAAAGCGCATCCAGTTTACCCCAGATTTAATGCCTGCCGACATTCTGGGGGCCGAAGTGCTGGAAGAAAGCGAGGCTGGCAAGCGTCATTTTMGGTTTTTGCCGGGRCCRGTRTTTTGCCAATTGCTAATGGCCGATGAGATCAACCGCGCCAGCCCGCGAACCCAGTCGGCRYTGTTGCAGGCCATGCAGGAACAYCAGGTCACCATTGCSGGYGTGGCCCATGATCTGCCCAGGCCATTTCATGTGCTGGCMACGCAAAATCCCATTGAACAGGAAGGCACCTATCCCCTGCCTGAGGCGCAATTGGACCGCTTTTTGTTCCAGATCGACATTACCTATCCTGATGAAGCTGACGAGCGCGATATTTTGCTGGCCACCACCGGGGTTAGTGAAGCCGCCGCCAAAACCGTTTTGAACGCTGCGGATCTGCTAAGCTTGCAGGATCTGGTGCGTCAGATGCCAGTGGGCGAAAAAACCTTAGATGCCATTGTGGCGCTGGTACGCCTTGGCCGCCCGGATCAAACCACGCTGGAAGATGTCAAAAATGGCGTTTCCTGGGGCCCGGGGCCGCGCGCCGGTCAGGCACTGATGCTGGGCGTGCGGGCGCGGGCGCTGCTTCAGGGACGTTTTGCCCCCAGCGTCGAGGATGTCTGTGCGCTGGCCGCCCCGGTGCTGAAACACCGCATGGCGCTATCCTTTGCGGCGCGGGCTGATGGCCTGTCCTTGTCGGGCCTGATTGACCGTCTGGTACGAGAGATCGCCTAGTGCGACGGCCCGCCCGTTCCATTCTTGCCAGTAACCGGCATGATGCCGAAGATCTGGCGGCCCGGTTTCCAGCCTTGCTGGCCGAGGCCAAAAAGCTGGCGACCTCGCTGGCCCATGGCCTGCATGGGAGGCGCAAATCCGGCCCCGGCGAGACGTTCTGGCAGTTTCGACGTGCCCGTCATGAAGACCCCCACAGCGCCATAGACTGGCGACGTTCGGCCCGCTCGGACAATCTTTTTGTGCGCGAGACCGAATGGGAAGCGGCACAGACAGTCTGGCTGTGGCGCGATGGCCGTGCCGGGTTCAGCTGGGCTTCCGACAAGACGTTGCCGCTGAAACGGGATCGCGCCTCGGTATTGCTGACGGCCATGGCTATCGCCCTGATTAATGGCGGCGAGCGTGTCGGCGTGGCCGGCCAGATGCAGCGCCCGGTGCATGGGCGCGGCGGTATGGAGCGGGCCGGGCGAAAATTAATCCTGCATTCCACACCGCCCGACAGCCTGCGGGTACTGGCCCTGTCCGGTCAGCCAAAGGCAGTGATTATATCTGATTTTTATGAGGGCGTAGAAGTCTGGCAAGAACGTCTGTCCAATTTCAAGGCGGCGGGCGTTACCGGCGCATTGGTACAGGTTTACGATCCGGCCGAAGAGGATTTTCCCTATGCCGGGCGGACCGAATTTAACCACCCTGATGGCGGCGAGCCGGTATTGTTTGGCCGGGTGCAATCCATTGCCAATGATTATCATGCGCGCTTTGCGCAAAATACCCAAAATCTGGAGGCGCTGGCCCGCGCCCTTGGCTGGACCTTTGTTCGCCACCGTACCGACCGGGTGGCGGCGCCGGCCCTTTTGTCGATTTACCAAAGCATTGCCGGGGATGTTCGGTAATGGGGGTACAGTTTCTTTTTCCCTTCGCGCTGATTGCCCTTCTCAGTCTGCCGCTTTTATGGATGTTGCTAAGGGCTACGCCGCCGGCGCCATTGCGGGCAATTTTTCCACCGCTGAACCTGTTGCGGGATTTACAGGATGATGAGGAAACCCCGGACAGCGCGCCTTTGTGGTTGCGGCTTTTGCGACTTGGTATTGCGGCGCTGATCATATTGGCGCTGGCCACGCCGGTCTGGTCGCCGCGCGATACGGATACCGGCAAGGGGCCGCTATTGCTGGTCATTGATAATGGCTGGGCCAGCGCGCCGGGCTGGGAGGCGATTCGCAAAGACGCCCTTGGCCTGATTAGCGCCGCGCCGGACCGGGTGGCACTGATGTTTACGGCCAGCTCTGATTCTAAAGCCCGTGAATTGCGTTTTACCGCACAGGCGGTGGTTCGCAAGCAGATAAGCGATGAAAATGCCAAGCCCTGGCCACCTTCCCGCGCCCAGAGCCTGACCACCATTGATGCTTTGGACAAGGCCGGCGGCCTGCCCAAAGACGTTCATATTGTCTGGCTCAGTGATGGGCTGGATCATGGCAAGGCCCGTGCCTTTATGGACGGATTGGCCGCCTTTGGCCCGGTGCAGGTCTATACCCCGGCCAAGGGGGCCGAACCATTAATGCTGGGGCCGCCCACCGCCAATGCCCGGGGGTTGGGTATTCGTCTGCAACGCCCTGCAGCGGGAACTGCGCGTACCATCCCGGTACAGGCCATTGATCAAGATGGCTCGGTGATGGCGCAGACGGATATCGATTTTGCGGCAGGGGAAACGCTGGCAAAGGGCGAATTTGTTTTGCCGTTATTATTGCGAAACCGGCTGAAAATGCTGCAGGTGCCGGGGGCATTATCGGCGGCAACCAGCTGGGTTTTTGATGGTGGCTGGTCACGACCTCTGGTGGGCCTGATCACGCCCGGCGGTGATGTGGATCGCCAGCCGCTGTTATCGGGATTTTATTATCTGGATAAGGCCATGAAACCTCATGCGGAGCTAATTCGCGGTGAACTGGACGAGCTGCTGGCGCAGGAACCCTCAGTGCTGGTGCTGACCGATCCGGCCCAGCCGACGGCGGCGGGGCTGGTGAAACTGGATGCCTTTGTGCGCGGTGGTGGGCTGTTGATCCGCTTTGCCGGACCGCACCTTGCCACCAATAGTGATGAATTGGTGCCGGTCAATTTACGCGCTGGCGGGCGTCTGATGGGCGGGGCATTTGGCTGGGAAACGCCCCAGGCACTGGCGCCCTTTACGCAGGAAAGCCCGTTTTTTGGCTTAAAAGGCGGCGAGGATGCGGCGGTTCGCCGTCAGGTGCTGGCCTTGCCTGATGATGCGTTGAATGAACGCGTCTGGGCCCGCCTGAAAGATGGAACGCCTTTGGTCAGCTCTGCCCCCCATGGGACCGGACGCATTGTGCTTTTCCATGTTACCGCCGCGCCCAAATGGTCGGACCTGCCGCTATCAGGCCTCTTTGCCGCCATGCTGGAACGCACTTTGGCTTTTGCAAAGGGGCGTCCCGGGGCGGCGCTGGATAAACAAAAGGGCAGTTGGGAGCTGGAAAGCGCGCTAAACGCTCAAGGCCAATTGCAAACCCCCAAAGGCGCGCCGCCGTTTCTGCCGGCCAATACAGATTTTTCCAAAACCACTATCAGTGCACAAACCCCGCCGGGGCTTTATCACAATGGCCCCTTCACCCGCGCGCTTAATCTGGGGGCGACTTATTCCTTGCTCAAACCACTGCCCACGCCGCCGGTGGGGGTTACGCTCATGAGCGGCGGCGCCTCGCGCAGTATTGCCTTTAAGGCCCCGCTATTGCTGCTGGCGCTGGTTTTTCTTGGGGTGGATATGGTGGCGGCGCTTTGGCTGGCCGGGCGTTTGCGCTTTTTACGCAAAGTCCTGCCCACAGGATCAAAGGCGGCGGTGGTGCTGTTGGGCATGCTGATAGGGCTATCGGCAGGCGGCCCCAAGGCCCAGGCCGACGAGGCCTTTGATCGGGCCATCAAGGCGGCGCAAGCCACGGAGCTGGCCTATATCATCACCGGCGATGGCCGGGTGGATGCGATGAGCAAAGCGGGGTTGTTTGGTCTGTCCCGCACCCTCATTCAGCGGACCACGGTGGAACCGGCGGCCCCCATCGGGGTGAACCCGGCGGTGGATGACCTGTCAGTGTTTTCCTTCATTTACTGGCCGGTTTTGCGCCCGCCAATGCTGTCCACAGAGGCCATTGCCTCGCTGGATGAGTATTTAAAGAATGGCGGCATGCTGGTCATTGATACTCAGGATGGTGAATTGCGCGCCAAGGCCGCCGGCGGCGTTGATCCGGCATTAAAATCCGTCTTTACGCAAATCAGCGTGCCGGCGCTCAGACCCGTGGACCGGGACCATGTGCTGACCCGCACCTATTATCTTATTCATGATTTTCCCGGGCGTTATACCAATGGACGGGTCTGGGTGGAAAGCGATGCCAATGGCTCGTCTCTGGATGGGGTGTCGGGCATTATCGCCGGGTCAAACGATTGGGCGGCAGCCTGGGCGCTGGATAAAAATGGCCAGCCCATGGCCGCGCTTTCCGATAATATCCCGCGCCAGCGTGAAATGGCGCGTCGCTTTGGCATAAACCTGGTGATGTATTCCCTGACCGGTAATTACAAGGCCGATCAGGTCCATATCCCGGCACTTCTGGAACGGTTGGGCAAGCAATGAGCGGACAGTTACTCTTTGATCCGCTGCTCTCCCCGCTGCTCATTGGCGGGTTAAGTGGTGCCCTGATATTGCTCTCAATGCTGGCCTTTGGGCTGAAATTGCGGGGCAGTTTATTGCGCGCCGCCCTGGCGGGTACACTGGCACTGGTGCTGGCCAACCCGATCTGGGTGGAGCAGGAAAAAGACCCGCTAAGCGATGTGGCGGTACTGGTCACTGATGCCAGCGAAAGCATGACGCTGGATGGCCGTGAAGCGCTGGCCAAAACCATGGCTGCGCAGATAAGAGAGAAAATTGCCGCCGATACCGGGCTGGAGCTGATCGAGGAAACCGTATCACCCTCGCGCGATGGCACTGCCCTGTTTAACGCCATTCAAAAAGGTATTGCCAAGGCCCCGCCCGGGCGGCTGGCCGGGGTAATGGTGCTCAGCGATGGTTTGGCCCATGACCTGCCCTTATCGGCCACACCGAACGCCCCGGTGCATGCCCTGATCGTGGGTGACCCCAATCATGGGGATCGCACCTTGCGGGTGATCAATGCGCCCCGTTATGGGCTGGTTGGTGAACTGGCAGTGTTTATCATTCATATCGAGGACGAGGGACAGACCCCGGCCAGCGATGCGGTAGTCTCGTTAAGCGTTGATGGCGGCAAACCGCTGCGCGTGCGCGTCGCCGTGGGCAAGGATGTGCGGGTCAGCCTGCCTATTGAAAAACGCGGCGATAATGTGGTCGAGATCGAAGTGGCCCCGGCCAGGGAAGAGCTGACCCTGGTCAACAACCGCACGGCGGTGAATGTGAACGGCATACGGGACCGTTTACGGGTATTGCTGGTCACTGGCGAGCCCTATGCCGGGGTGCGGGCATGGCGCAATCTTCTTAAATCCGACCCGGCGGTAGATCTGGTGCATTTCACCATTTTGCGCCCGCCCTTGAAAATAGATCCCACCCCGGTCAATGAAATGGCGCTGATCGCCTTTCCCACCCGCGAATTGTTTGTGGAAAAACTCACCGGCTTTGATCTGATTGTTTTTGATCGCTATACCCGGCGCGGCGTACTGCCCATGTTGTATCTGGATAATGTGGCGCGTTATGTGGAAAAGGGCGGCGCCTTGCTGGTGGTGGCCGGGCCGGAATTTGCCGGGCCGTATTCGCTGGCGCGTACGCCATTATCATCCGTATTGCCGGCGCGATCTTTAAGTAAAATCGACACCCATGCTTTTCGTCCCAAAGTGACAACGGCAGGCACCCGCCATCCGGTGACGGCGCCACTGGCCGGACTTGCCAAAACCTGGGGGCGCTGGGGAAGGCGGATCGAGGCGTCATCTTTTTCCGGCACGTCCGTTTTGTCGGACGATAAGGACGAGCCTTTGATGATCCTGGACCGGGTCGGCGATGGCCGGGTGGCGCTTTTTATGTCGGATCATGCGTGGCTGTGGGCGCGCGGCTTTGATGGCGGCGGACCCCATGCGGAGCTGTATCGCCGACTGGCCCATTGGCTGATGAAAGAGCCGGAGCTGGAAGAAGAAGCCCTGCGCGCCAAAATCATCAATGGGGAATTGCAAATCCGCCAGCACACCCTGGCCGATGAAGCGACCCCGGTGGAGGTTACCGCCCCGGATGGCAGTGTGATCAAGGTGCCTCTGGCCCCGGCTGGCCCCGGCGTGTTCACTGGCACCATGCCTGCCAAGGCCAGCGGCCTTTACAGTGTTCGGGCGGGAAAATTGCTGGCGGTGGCCTCCGGTGGTTCGCTCAACCCCAAAGAATTTACGCACCTGATCCCCTCGGTCAAAGCGCTTAAACCTTTGGTCCAGGACAGTCGCGGTGGTATTTATGCGCTGCGCGAGGCCGGGTCTTTGCCAGCCATTCGCCGCACAGGCACGCGCGACCGTCAGGCCGGACGCACCTGGATGGGGTTGAAACGCAATCAGGCCTTTGTGGTTACCGGCGAACAGCGCCGCCCGGCTTTGCCGGCCCTTTTGATGGCCCTGGTGCTGGTGGGGATCGCCGCCGGGGCGTGGTGGCGCGAGGGCCGTAGTTAATTTAGTTTTTTGGGTGGCGTAGGGGCAAAGGCCGGGGGCAACGGCGCGGCGGGCACGCCTTCGTCTTTTAGGGCTTTGGCCTGATCCAGAGTGGTCTCGCCGTAAATCGGCTTTTCATCTTTTTCGCCCCGGTGCATGGCCATGGCTTCGTCAGCAAATTTATCCCCGACATAATCATGGGTAGAGCGGATTTTTTCACGCACTTTGCCAGCAAAGGCGGCAAAGGCCTGGGCCTTGTCTGCATCGGTCTTGCGCTTGGTACCTTTTAAGGCCGGGGCCATGATTTGTTTGGTGATGGTGCCATCATCACAGAGCGGGCAGGTCACCAGCTTTTTGTTATTTTGCGCTTCATAATCGTCAGCGTTGGAGAACCAGGCCTCGAACTCATGACCAAAAGAACATACAAGGGCATAGCGGATCATTAGAGGTTATACTTTGCATCAAGCGTCAGTGCCGGAAGGCGTTGACGTAGGGTTACACACTTTTGCAAATCCAGTTCCGCTAATAGCACACCAGGCGCATCATGATCCAGTATGGCGATAATTTYGCCCCAYGGRTCCACCACCATGGAATGACCGTAGGTGCGCCGTCCGTCCTCATGCACGCCGCCTTGCGCCGGGGCCAAAACATAGGCAGCGCATTCTATGGCGCGGGCCCGTAACAACACTTCCCAATGGGCGCGCCCGGTCACCCGGGTAAAGGCCGAAGGGACAGTCAGTACATTGGCCCCATTTTGGGCGAGCAGGCGATAAAGCGCGGCAAAACGCAGGTCGTAACATATGCTCAGGCCCAGGGTCGCCGGACCGGCATTGGCAATCACCGCCCGGGTGCCGGCGCGAAAATGATCCGATTCGCGCCAGGTCTCGCGGGCATTAATGGTTACATCAAAGAGATGGATTTTATCATAGCGCGAAACGATTTCGCCCCTGGGGTTGATCAGAAAAGAGCGGTTGGCCGCCTTGCCCTGCGATATCCTGATGGCCAGCGAACCCAGCAGCAGGAAGATATTCTGCTCTCTTGCCAGTTCACAAAAGGCCTTCAGGGCAGGCTCGTCCTTTTCGGCATGGATGTTTTGCAAAAACAAGGCACGATCGGCCTGGATCAGATGGGTATTTTCCGGTGTGCAAACCAGTTGTGCGCCCTCGGCAGCGGCCTCGCGTATCATGGCGCTGGCATCGATAATATTTTGCGCAGTCTGTGTGCCTGCGCGCATTTGTACTAGGGCAATGGGAAAAGGATTAGCCGCCATTGACCAAAATCGCATCAAGCTTGCCAGCGCGTTCCAGCGCCATCATTTCATCACAGCCACCAATATGCGTATCGCCGACAAAAATCTGTGGATAGGTGTAGCCACCATTGGAACGGGCAAGCATTTCAGCGCGCTTTTTGGGGCTGAACCCGGCACCGATTTCTTCAACCGTGATATTGCTTTTTTTGCGCAATAGCGAAAGTGCCCGTATGCAATAGGGGCAAAAGGCGGTGGTATATACGGTTACTTTAGTCATGTCGGTTCCTGTGTGTTCGCCCTCTATGTAATAGCCTCTGCCGGTTTGACAATACGGGCAAGGGTCAGCGCGTCCACCTGAGCGCAGCCCGCGGCCAGCAAAGGGCGGGCGCAGGCGCGCAATGTGGCCCCGGTGGTGCGCACATCATCAATCAGAAGAATGTGCGTGCCCTTAACGCGCTCGTGGTTTTTTTTTGAAACCCGAAAAGCCCCGGCGACATTGCGATGGCGCGCCCGGGCATTGCGCCCGGCCTGTGTCGGGGTGTGGCGCGCCCTATCCAGCAGCTGTGGACAGAATGCCAGATCATGGCGTTTGGCCAGCGCCCGCCCCAACAGGGCGGATTGATTAAACCGGCGCTTGATACGGCGGCGCAGGTGCAAGGGCACGGGTACAATCAATACCTGATCTTCCAGCAAGGGTTCACCCGCCTTGGCCATCCAGTCCGCCAGACGGGCCACCCCATCGGTATGGCCACCATGTTTGAGGGCCAGGATCAGCGCCCGGCTGATGTCGTTATAGACCAGCGCCGAGCGGGTGTGGGCAATGCGCGGACGTTTGACTTCGCAGACCCCGCACAGCTGTCCCGCATAGCCCGCATAATCAAAGGGATGGCCACAGGCGGCACAGACCTGATCACCAATAAATTCCAACCCGGCCCAAACGGTGGCCGAAAGGGCCCCCGGGGCGTCCACAATTTCTTTGGTAACCGGGCAGATGGGCGGCAACAGGGCATCCAGCACACTTTGGCCAATATGGTTCAGGGTCTTGCCAAACATGATGAAGAGACCGACCTTTCCCCAATGACGCAACCGGCACCACTTTTTGATTCTGCACGCATTGGGCGCTATCGCGCAAGGGCGAGCAAACGTTATGCCGATCACTCTTTTTTGAACGAGCGGGCCTGGGAGGATGTTTTAAACCGTCTGGACAGCGTCACCCGGTCCTTTGAAACCGGGGTGTTGATCAACCCTTTTGCATCGGGCCTTGCCGGTTTGCCGGCGTTTATTGAACAACAAGACGCGATCCCGGCGGTGGCACCGCAAAGTCAGGATCTGGTGATCAGCCTGATGCATCTGCATTTAGAGAACGACTTGCCCGGGGCCTTGCGCACGGCTTTGCGGAGCCTGCGGCCTGATGGGTTATTTTTGGGTGCGCTCTTTGGGGAACGCACTTTGCACGAATTGCGGGCGGCCTTATTGCAGGCCGAAAGCGAATGTTGCGGCGGCGCGCAGGCGCGGATTATCCCCTTTGCCGAGATCAAGGCGCTGGGCGGCTTGATGCAGCGGGCGGGCTTTGCCCTGCCCGTGGTTGATGTGGACCGGGTGACGGTGCGCTATGGCTCGGTTACGGCCCTGATGCATGATCTGCGCGGTATGGGACAAAGCAATCCGTTGACCGGACCGGTGCGCCCCTTGCGCCGCGACGTGCTGGGCCGGACCGAAGAGATATACCGGGAGCGTTATGGCACCAAGGATGGACGCCTGGCCGCCAGTTTTGAGATTGTGCATGTGTGTGGCTGGGCGCCCCATGAAAGCCAGCAAAAACCCCTTAAACCCGGCAGTGCACAAATTTCGCTGCACGAGGTTTTTGGTCAGTCACCCAAAAATAAACCGCGTTAGCTTGCCTTGGTAATGGCAGTGGAAACGGCCTGAAACATGGCCTTGATGTTATCGGAAAACACCGTCAGGGACGCCAGGATAACCAAAAACATCAGCGACAGGATAAGGGCGTATTCTATTGCGGTGGCACCACGCTCATCCGCATAAAAGCGTTTAATAAATGTTAGTGTTTTCATTGCTTTAACCGGTCCCGTATTTCAGCGGCCAAGGGCAGGTCCACAGGCGGCATAGGAAGCCCGAAAAGATCCTGGGGGCGTACCCATTTAATTTCCTGCTCTTCACGGGGCTGTACAAATCCATCCCATTGGCGACAGACATAAAGCGGCATAAGCAGGTGTTGATCAGCCTGGGTGTGAGTTGCAAAGGCAAAGGGTTGCAGACAGCTTTCGCAAGGCTCAACGCCCAGTTCTTCGCGAAGCTCCCGGACCAGGGCCTGTTCTGTGGTTTCACCGCTTTCAACCTTTCCCCCCGGAAACTCCCAAAGCCCGGCATGGTCTTTTCCCGTTGGTCGTCTGGCCAGAAGAATGCGGCCATCACGGTCAATCAGGGCACATGCCGCCACCAGTAAAAGTTTCATCGGGCTTTGTCCTGTTGCTAAAAACTACCCTAAATAAATTAATAAGGCGTATGGTTTATGGCGTTGCGGCGCTGTCGGCCTCTGCATTATCCTTTTCGCCCACGGGGATGGGTGACTCTGCCTCCTGGGGGGTGTCATCGCGCTCAACTATGGCGGCAAGGCGCAATTGGGTGATCAGTTTTTGAATTTCATCAAAAGTCATAAAGCGCACAATCCGCGGGCGCATTTCATCAAAACCGGGCGGTGCCTGTTTGCGCCGGGCTTCCACCTGAATGACATGCCAGCCAAATTCGGTCTGCACCGGTGCTGAGATCTCCCCTTTTTTGAGGGCAAAGGCCGCGTCTGCAAATGGTGCTACCATGGCATCTTTGGAAAAATAGCCAAGATCGCCACCCTCCAGTCGGCTGCCCGGGTCGATGGATTTTTCCAGTGCCAGTTTGGCAAAGTCGGCCCCGCCTTTTAGCTGAGCAATGACCGCCTCGGCCCCGGCCCTGGTTTTTACCAGAATATGGCGGGCGCGAACTTCTTGCCCAGGCGGCGAAAGCTTGGCCTGTTCATCATACATGCGCCGTATGGCCTCGTCGGTTACCGCCTTTGATATGGCATTTTCCACCAGTATGTTGCCCAGTATGCGTTCACGAGCGGCCTGCAGTCGACGTTTTGCCTCACCATCACGATCCAGACCCCGGCGCACCGCCTCCAGGGCCAAAAGCCGCTGATCCACCAGGTCATCAAGCACTTGTTTATAGGTGTCTGAGCCTTTGGGCAGAGGATCCCCGATGCGGATCAGTTTTTGTGCCGCTGCTTCGCGCGCAATGTCCGAAGCGTATATGGTGGTGCCGTTTACCCGGGCGATGGCTTCATCGCCGGCCCGCTCACGGGCACTGCCAAATTCATCTTTTCCACCTGCACCACTTCCCCCTCCGCAGGCACTTAGCAGGCCCGCTAAAATCAAAAGCAGGCAGAGTTTAAGCGGTCCGTTTGCCTGGCTGAGCATGAAACCTCTCCAAAAAATGAACTAAAAACAAACCCGTCTTCAGGTGTGCGCGTTGACACTTACCGTCACCGTCCTTAAGTCAGCCATGCGTATGCTGCAAGGCATACAGCCTTTGTCTATACACCTTTACTCTCACGCACCTGGTTTTATTTGAGTCCTTTTGTCATGTTGAACATCGTCCGTAAACTTTTTGGCTCCTCCAACGAACGTGTGGTGCGCAAAATGCAGCCGCGCATAGATCAGGTCAACGCGCTGGAAAGTGAGTATGAGGGTCTGAGCGACGAGGAGATTCGCGCTAAAACCGAGGAGTTTCGTGCACGCTTTGAAAAAGGTGAGACACTGGATCAGCTCTTGCCCGAAGCCTTTGCTGCSGTSCGYGAGGCKGCWAARCGRWCCYTGGGYCARCGMCAYTATGATGTRCAGCTSMTSGGCGGCATGRTKCTSCACGAGGGTMAKATYGCMGARATGMRMACCGGTGAAGGTAAAACCCTGGTTGCCACTCTGGCGGTTTACCTGAACGCCATACCGGGCAAGGGTGTGCATGTGGTAACGGTCAATGACTATCTGGCTAGCCGCGATGCTGAATGGATGGGGCAGATTTACGGCTTTTTAGGCCTGACCACGGGCTGTATTGTTCACGGGTTGACCGATCCTGAGCGCAAGGAAAACTATACCTGTGATGTCACCTATGGCACCAATAATGAATTCGGCTTCGATTATCTGCGCGACAATATGAAATACTCCATTGAGGAGATGTCGCAACGGGGTCATTATTACGCCATTGTTGATGAGGTGGATTCCATCCTGATTGACGAAGCCCGCACGCCACTGATTATTTCCGGCCCCACCGAAGATCGTACCGAGTTTTACCAGACCATTGATGCACTGATGCCGTTGCTGGCGGATGAAGATTTTGAGCTGGATGAAAAACAGCGCTCGATTGCCCTGACCGAAGAAGGCAATGAAAAGATTGAAAAAGTGCTGATCGAAAAAGAGCTGATGGAAGGTGAGCTTTATGACATTGGCAATGTCTCGGTGGTGCATCACGTTAATCAGGCTTTGCGCGCACACAAACTTTATACCAACGACAAGGATTATATCGTCAAAGACGGCAAGGTAATGCTGATTGACGAATTTACCGGCCGGATGATGGAAGGCCGCCGTCTGTCCGAAGGCCTTCACCAGGCCATAGAGGCCAAGGAAGGGGTCGAAATTCAGCCAGAAAACGTAACGCTGGCGTCCATCACCTTCCAGAACTATTTCCGCCTTTATAACAAGCTGGCCGGCATGACCGGGACGGCGATGACCGAGGCGGCGGAATTTGAAAACATTTACAAGCTGGATGTGATTGATATCCCCACCAACAAGCCGGTTCTGCGCGTTGATGATGATGATGAGCTGTACCGCACGGCACGCGAAAAATACGCAGCCATTGTTACGGATGTAAAAGAATCTACCGCCCGCAACCAGCCTATTCTGGTAGGCACGGCTTCGATTGAAAAATCCGAAATATTGTCGGAAATTTTCAAAAAAGAAAAAATCAAACACAAGGTTCTGAATGCACGGTATCACGAGCAGGAAGCCCAGATCGTGGCTCAGGCCGGTGCCCCGGGCGCTGTTACCATTGCCACCAACATGGCCGGGCGGGGTACCGATATTCAACTTGGTGGCAATGCGGAAATGCTGCTGAACGACTGGATTGAAGCCGGTCGGGCCAAAGGTAAGGAGCCTGACGAAAAGCAGATCGGAAAAAAGCGCGCGCAAATTGATGAACAGGTAAAAGAAACTAAAGCTGCCGTTATCGAGGCTGGCGGGCTTTATGTGCTGGCCACCGAGCGCCATGAAAGCCGCCGTATTGATAACCAGCTGCGTGGCCGTACCGGGCGGCAGGGCGATCCGGGGCGATCCAAGTTTTTTGTTTCGGTCGAAGATGACCTGATGCGTATTTTTGCCCCCGAGCGTATGGACGGAATCATGCGTACGCTGGGGCTGCAGGATGGCGAAGCGATCGCCCATCCGTGGATGAACAAGGCGCTGGAAACCTCACAGAAAAAAGTAGAGGCCCGCAATTTTGAGATCCGTAAAAATGTTCTCAAATATGATGATGTAGTCAACGATCAGCGCAAGGCCATTTTTGAACAGCGCCGCGACTTTATGACATCCGATGATGTTTCCGATGTTATTGGCGATATGCGCGCTGAGGCCATAGAAGATCTGATCAATGAATTCATGCCCGAAAAAGCCATGGCTGATCAATGGGATGTGCAGGGCCTGAAAGAAAAGTTTCAGGAATTGCTGAGCATGGAGCTGCCGGTTGATGAATGGACCAAGGAAGAAGGCACCGCCAACGAAGAAATACAAGAGCGCATTATTGCGCTGGCGGACAAGGCCTATGCGCAAATTGCCGCCAATCTGACCTCGGAACGTCTGCGTCACATTGAAAAACAGGTGTTGTTACAGGTGGTGGACCAGCATTGGCGCGAGCATTTGCAGAATATTGATCACCTTCGCTCGGTTGTGCATTTGCGCAGTTATGCCCAGCGCGATCCATTGAATGAGTTCAAAACCGAAGCGTTTTCGCTGTTTGAAAATCTGCTTACCGAGCTGCGCGAAACCGTGACCAAAATCACCATGAGTTACCAGAACTTGCGCCTGGAGCCGGAAGATCTGCAATTGCAGGTGCCGGAAAATACAGTGGAAAGCCATACGGATCTCGATGCCGGTGGCGGCGGTGGGCTGGGTGTGCGTCTTGAGCCCACCAGAGGGCGTCAGGCTGCAGCGGTGCTAAATCCTCAGGATCCGTCCACCTGGGGCCGGGTATCGCGCAATGCAGTCTGTCCGTGCGGGTCCGGTCGAAAATACAAACATTGTCATGGAAATGTTGCGTCCTGAGGTCCGGTCGGGCACGTGCACATCAAATCGTAAGATTTTCTTGGCAGAAAATACCCATTAGGATGAGACAAGTGATTCGCCAGCAATGGAGACTGCCATGCGCCGGATAATTTTTAGCGCCATTACCCTATCCCTGTTTGCCGGTAGTGCCTTTGGTTCCGGGGCGCCGGGGCAATTACGCAAAGATGCCGGTCCGGTGCAGCCGCAATCCATGGCCGCCTCTTATGGCGCGTCCAGCAGCGATTATAGCCCCGCTTCTTCGCCTTTCGGTGACCGGGAGTTTAATTTCAAGGCCACCGCGTCCTTTACCTCGGAATATGTTTTTCGCGGCCAGCAACAGGCCAAACACAGCGTGCAGGGTGGCGTCGAAATTTCTACCGGCGGGCTTTATGCCGGGGCCTGGGCCATATTGCCGACCGAGGATATGTTTAACGCTTATCAGACCGAAATTGATGTTTATGGCGGTTATGGCTTTGACCTTACCGAAAGGATTTATGCTGATGTCGGGGTCACCGGCTATCTTTATAATTCTCCACAACTTCTCTTTGCCAAAAAAGATTCGATAGAGACTTATGTGGGTTTTGCCTTTGACACCTTTTTAAAGCCAAGCCTGTATGGGTTTTATGACTTTGAAACCAAGGCGAAAACCGTTGAAACCTCGCTGGAGTATTCTTTACCATTAGGGCGCACGGACTTTCTTCTGGGGGCCACGGGCGGTTATACCAGTGGTCGCGGTTATGACTATCTCTACCTYCAGACCGATGCCGAAATTGTCTATAATTTCAATCGTCAGGCCTCGGTTGGGGTTGGTGGTCACTGGGCCATTTCAGAAGATCACAGGTTCCTGAACGGGCTGGCCTTTACCGGCAATGATTCCACCTGGTACGGCATTACCCTGAAGGCCCGTAATTAAACCCTGAAGCTCGTTCGTGTCAGATTTTCTCAGATAGCGCAATGGCGGTGCGGCACCCGGCTTTGATCAGACCGGTGAGCAAAGGATAGGCCGGGGCCTCGTGTGCGCCCTCTTCAATGGCCTTGTCCCGATGGCCCAGCTCATCTTCGCGAAACTGTTTGAAAATGGCGACCAGTTCCGGCTCAATACCGGCGGTCTCCAATTCCTCAATCTGCCCCTGATANTGCTCTTCGATTACATCTTCCACGGCTTCGGTGCAGGCGTGGGCGCATTTCTCACCCATGAGGGCGGTACTGGCCCCAAGGGCAAAACTAAGGGGCTGCCACAAGCCAATCAGCGCCGTGGGCCGCGCCCCACGTTTGCGTAATTCATCATTGAACGTATTCAGATGGACGTGTTCGCTCATTTCCATCTCTGACAGGGTTTTGGTAATGGCGCGTTTGTGGCGCAGGGCACCGAACACTTTTTGCTGGGCCTGATAAATCGCCACGGCAGCGGTCTCGCCGGCGTGATCCACCCGGATCATGCTTTGCACCCGGTCCGTCATGGCATCTCCCGGCGGTATGGGGCGCGGCGCGCGTTTGTTTCGCATCTTAGGGGGCAATTTCTGGCTCTTTGCCTTGTATCAGGCTGAAAAAACTGGCCCCGGCCAGTCCCAGGGATAACAGCATGTTCCATCCGGCCATGGAAATCCCGGCGAAGCTCCAGGGGATCTGATCGCACGATGGTGCTTTGGTGGCGGTGCCCAGTACGGCGCTCAGGTCAGCGGCACTGAGGCCCTCCAGTCCGGTGCCGCCGCCRCTGCAGGTGGTYGGYCCAGGCCAGAAATGCAATTCCACACCGGCATGATAGCCGGCAACAATAACGCCGGTAAGAAAGGTTAATCCCAATAAGGCGACCACACCGCGCCCCAGATGCCATTCCGGCTTAAAGCGGATGACCAGGATGCCCAGGATGGCAATGGTCAGCGCGAACCAGTACACCTCTCTTTGGCGCAGGCATAACGCGCAGGGTTGCAGTCCGCCAAAGGTTTCAAAGGCATGGGCAATTCCCAATGCGCTTAACGAGGCCACGGCCGCTACTACCGGCCAAAATGAAGTGCGAAATAACATACGTATGATCATTCCTTCAGCTTAGCCGACTTAGCCTGTCTGCCAAGGGGGGTATGCGCGACTTGTGGTCGCGTATCAGATGAATTTCAGTGCCAGAAACCCAAGAATGACGGCTACAAATATACCGCTCACAATCAGGGCGAAATGCCGTTCAATCATGGCCTGGGCGCGATCTCCCATCAGGCGCAACAGGGCCGCCTCCAGAAAAAACCTCCCACCGCGCGAAACCACGCTGGCGGTCATGAAAACCGCAAGGTTGATATGAGAAAACCCGCTGGCAATGGTGATCACCTTATAGGGAAAGGGGGTCAGTCCGGCACCAAAAACCGCCATAAACCCGTATTTCTCAAACCACAGGCGAAAGGTTTCGAAACTTTCCTGCTTGCCATAAATTTCCAGCAAAGGCTGTCCGATAGTGTCCCAGGCAAAGGCGCCGATCACATAACCAAGCAGGCCGCCTGCCACCGAAGCGATGGTACAAATGCTGGCGATTAGCCAGGCCTTGCGCCGGTCCGCCAGTACCATGGGGATTACCATGACGTCGGGGGGGATCGGAAAA
>NVVU01000049.1 GCA_002733485.1 Robiginitomaculum sp. | reverse complement strand
CCCGATGATCAGGGACGCATCGTTCTGGCCACTGTGGATCAGACCATGCCCAAAGGAGCCCGACTGGCCTAGGAAAATCCCCTGCTTGTCTTGATCAAGAATCATGCCTACGATCCGGCCTTAGATAAGGTTGGGATTTAAAATGAAAAGAAACATGATGATAAAGCTAAGCGCCTGTGCCGGTTTGCTGGTTGCCATCAGCAGCCCGGCTTTGGCACAATATACTCATTTGGAAGGTGGCGGGCCGAAATCTGCCTGTGAATGTTATGACAAGGCCTATCAGTTTGGCACCTATAACATGACCCCGGCCAATCATACCGGTGCCGAAACCACCCAGTTTAAATGCGGTCTCAAGGGCTGGAAGCAAGCCTTTAATGAAGGCAATCGTGAAGGYAGAAAAACCTATCGTTTCGCCAAGGGTGATTATTCAGAAARCACTGGCGAAGCCATGTGCCCTTACAACAATTACTAACGGMAGCGATGTTGGYTTCGGCTAGCGKCCWYKMCWRTACCCTCTCATGAGTGTTGATGNCCCCYTTNCCCTCYKYGCCGCGCCTGATTRTYGATCTKSAKGCMGTGCGKKCCAATTATCTGNTNNTNGNRKRRCRSWSMGSYMWSGCMSSKMMMRGTGCGGCGNANNNNTCAAGGCYRATGCCTATGGMWYGGGKCTTGARSARRTYGCGCCGGTWCTGGCYRMSGCYGGCTGYACCMGYTTTTTYTGTGCYCATRTCAGCGAGGGCATGATCGCCCGTCAGGTTTTGGGCCATGACGTGGAAATCTTTATCCTGAATGGCGTGCAATTTGGCGAAGCGCCGCTATTGCGCCAAAAACAYCTSATYCCYGTGCTYAGCACCCCCGAACAYATYRCSCTGTGGCAAGAGGCCAGTGAAAACGCCCCGGCGGCGCTGCACATTGATACCGGCATGAACCGGCTGGGCCTTATCTGGCACAAAGATGTACCGGCCATGGTCAAAGACTTGAATTTATGCCTGATCATGAGCCATCTTGCCTGTGGGTCAGCGCCCGACCACCCGTTAAATGCCCGCCAAAAGGCCTGCTTTGACGATGTGCGTGCGGCGTTTCCCGGCATTTCGGCCAGTTTGGCCAATTCAGCAGGCATTTTGATGGGCGCCGACTGGCATTATGACCTGACCCGCACCGGCATTGCGCTTTATGGCGGTGCACCACTGGACGAGGGCGGCCCAAAACTGGCCCCTGTCGCCCATATCGAAGCCCCGATCATTCAGATCAAGACTGTGCCCAAGGGGGAGATCATTGGTTATGACGCGGATTTCGTTGCCCCGGAGGATATGCCAGTGGCCACGGTCAGCCTTGGTTATGCCGACGGCCTGCCCTGCGCCGCCAGCTCCGGCGGCGGCTTTGGCCGCATAAATGGCGAGGCGGTGCCACTGGTGGGGCGGGTGTCCATGGATTTGAGCACCTTTGACCTTCGCGGCCTTAGCGCCCTGCCCCAAGTCGGCGATATGCTTTGTCTTTTGGGTGATGATCTGGAAGAGCTTGCCAAGCGCGCGGGAACCTTGTCCTATGAGATTCTCACCGGGCTTGGCCCGCGATTTGTTCGTGATTACAAAGGATGCAGCGCATGAACCCGCTTGCCATCATTGGTCGTACCCTCATCGCGCTAACCCGCGAAGCCGGCGCGATGAGTTTATTTGCCTGGCGCGGGGTATCCGCCGCCCTTTCCCCGCCCTGGTATTGGAGCCAGTTAGGCGCGCAACTTTTGCGCATCGGCTATTTTTCTCTTCCCGTCGTGGGCTTAACCGCAGTGTTTACCGGCGCGGCACTGGCGCTGAACATTTATACCGGCGGCGCGCGGTTTAACGCCGAACAGTTTGTTCCCAACATTGTGGTGCTGGGCATCACCCGCGAGCTTGGCCCTGTGCTGGCATCCCTGATGCTGGCCGGGCGGGTCAGCGCCGCCATGGCCGCCGAGATCGGGGCCATGCGGGTGACTGAGCAGATCGACGCGCTGGAAACCCTTTCCACCGATCCTTTTCGTTTCCTGGTGGGACCGCGCATTCTTGCCGCCGTGATCACCGTACCTATTCTGGTGCTGGTGGCCGATATCATCGGGGTACTGGGTGGCTGGGCCGTATCCACGCAAATTCTGGGTTTTAACGGCTCCACCTATATCCGCAATACGGTTGATTTTGTCACCCGGTGGGACGTGGTTTCGGGCCTGATCAAAGCCGCCACCTTTGGCTTTATTATCGCGTTAATGGGCTGTTATCACGGCTATCGCTCGGCACGGGGTGCGCAGGGTGTAGGCCGGGCCACCACCAATGCCGTGGTCAGCGCCGCCATTTTGATCTTCGCCGCCAATTATGTGCTCACCACCTTGTTTGTTTGATATGCCTGATATGACTGAAACCTCTGAAACCCCAAAAATTTCCATCCGCGACGTGCACAAATCCTTTGGCAGCAACCATGTGCTGCAAGGGGTTGATCTGGAGGTTTGTGCCGGGCGCTCCATGGTAGTGATTGGCGGCTCCGGCACCGGCAAATCGGTTTTACTGAAATGTATTCTGGGCCTGATTACGCCGGATAGCGGCTCCATAATCATCGACGGCAAACCGGTGACGGGCCTTTCAGAGCGCAAGCGAGCCAAAGTGATGGCCAAGTTCGGTATGTTGTTTCAGGGCGGGGCCTTGTTTGATTCGCTAAGCGTGTGGGAGAATGTGGCCTTTCGCCTGCTTTATGCCGATGGCATTGGGCGTAAAGCCGCCAAGGAGCGCGCCGAAGCGGCGCTCAATCAGGTTAATCTGGGGGCCGAAGTGATGACCCTTAGCCCGGCGGAACTGTCCGGCGGTATGCAAAAGCGCGTTGGGCTGGCCCGTGCCATTGCCGCCAAGCCCGARATTCTGTTTTTTGACGAACCCACAACCGGGCTGGACCCCATCACCGCCGATGTGATCGATAATTTGATCCGCCGCCAGGTTACCGCCCTGGGGGCCACCGCCGTTTCCATCACCCATGATATGGGATCGGTGCGCAAAATCGCCGATGATGTGGCGATGATCCATGAGGGAAAAATCATCTGGCGCGGCCCGGTCAAAGATGTGGACAACTCGGGAAATCCCTACGTTCAACAGTTCGTAACCGGCAGCGAAGAAGGCCCGATCAAGGTGCTGGCGCGTTAATCTGCCAAATATAATTACCCAAAGACGAGTATCGGAACGACGTTTATTACCCCCTTGTCATTTATCAAAAAGCACAATAGAACATATCATGAACTTTTGGGTGTGATTCACGATGGTAAAATTGGCCAACCTGTTTGTCTGTCAATCCTGTGGAGCCAGTTTTGGCAAATGGGCCGGGCGCTGCGAGAGCTGTGGCGGGTGGAATTCCCTGGTGGAAGAAACCATGGATACCGGGCCTTCCTCAACCAAACCCAAGGCGCTTTCCAGATCCTCACGCGGGGTAACGTTTCACGATTTACAGTCCGAGACACCGCCCTTGGCCCGTATGCAAAGCGGCATTGCCGAGTTTGACCGCGTGTGCGGCGGCGGCATTGTGCCCGGTTCCGCCCTGCTGATCGGCGGCGATCCGGGCATTGGTAAATCCACGCTGCTCTTACAGGCCGCCGCCGCGCTGGCCAAATCGGGTGCCAAAGTCGCCTATGTCTCAGGCGAGGAGGCGATAGATCAGATCCGCTCGCGGGCACGCCGGCTGGGCCTTGATAATACCCATGTGATGCTGGCCACCGAGACGGCTCTGGGCCCGGTGCTGGATGCCTTAAAGCGCGAAAAGCCGGACTTTGTGGTGATTGATTCCATCCAGACCCTGTGGAGTGATGCGCTGGCGGCAGCGCCCGGCACCGTCAGCCAGGTGCGCGCCTGTGCGCAGGAGCTGACCCGCTTTGCCAAAAAACACGGCTGCGCCATCGTGCTGGTCGGCCATGTCACCAAGGATGGGCAGATTGCCGGCCCCCGGGTGATCGAACATATGGTCGATAGCGTGCTTTATTTTGAAGGTGAGCGCGGGCACCAGTTTCGCATTTTACGAGCGGTTAAAAACCGTTTTGGTCCAACGGACGAAATCGGCGTGTTTGAAATGTCGGATGCGGGCCTGCGCGAAGTGCCCAACCCCTCGGCATTGTTTCTGGATGGCCGTGAAGGCAATGCCAGCGGCACTGCCGTTTTTGCCGGGCTGGAGGGCACCCGCCCGGTGCTGACCGAAATTCAGGCGCTGGTCGCCCCGGCCGCTTTTGGCACGCCGCGCCGCGCCGTAGTGGGCTGGGACAATAGTCGTCTGGCCATGGTGCTGGCGGTGCTGGAAACCCGGTGCGGATTTTCCTTTGGCGGCAAGGATGTGTATCTGAATGTGGCTGGCGGCCTTAAAATCTCTGAGCCAGCGGCCGATCTGGCGGTGGCGGCGGCGCTGGTGTCTTCGGCGCTGGATGTGCCCTTGCCGCCAAAGGCGGTGGTTTTTGGCGAAATTGCGCTGTCCGGCGATATTCGCCCGGTTTCGCGCATGGGCGCACGTTTAAAGGAAGCCAACAAGCTGGGATTTACCCGCGCCATCGGCCCCACAAGCGGAAATCTGCGCGAAGCTGAGCGTAATTTTGGTTGCACCATTGCGAAAATGGTCAAATTGAGCGATCTTATAGATCTGATCGAACCTGGTGAATCGATCGCAACCCGGGAGTAAGGGTTTGGATGGCAGCTCAGTAACCGCGTTTGATGCCTTTGCGCTTGGCCTGTTGTTCTTGTCGGGCATATTGGCTCTGACACGCGGCTTTATTCGCGAGGCCCTTTCCGTTACGGCGTTTGTCGTGGCGGCCATGGCCACCATATTTACYTATCCGGTTTTCAAAATCCCCATGCGTGGTCTGATTACACCGGGGTGGGCCGCCGATGCGGTGACCATCGCCGGCATTTTCATTCTGGTCTATATGGCGGTGACTCTGGTTACTCACCACTTTACTGAACAATTACGCGGTGGGTCAGACGTAGGGACGCTGGATCGCAGCGCCGGTTTTTTGTTTGGTATGGTGCGCGGCATAGCCCTGTTGGGGCTGGCACTGATCCTCTTTAACCAGCTCACCCCACGGGACCGCATGCCCGGCTGGCTGGTGGGGGCACGCCTTTATCCGGCCATTAATGCCACGGCGCGGGCACTGCAAGCGCTGGCCCCCTCCTCGGCGCCGGTCAACAACCGCCCGGTAACCGCCTCCACAGAACCACCGATCCGCACCACAAAGCCAAAAAACATGGACCAGGGATACAAGCGCAATGAGCGCCAAAGCCTTGACCAGCTCATTTCCACATCCACTGAAGACAGCGCCGACAAATCAGTGTCGGGCAATGGGGACAAAAAGTAATGAAACGGGATTTGCCTGAAAACTGGCCTTCCTTACTGATCGATCCGATTGATGATAAACCCCGCGAGGAATGCGGGGTTTTTGGTGTCTATGGCCTGGAAGACGCCGCACCGCTGACGGTGCTGGGCCTGCATGGTCTGCAACACCGGGGGCAGGAGGCATGCGGCATTGCCGTTTATGATGGCGCGCATTTTCATTCCGAGCGCCATATGGGGCTGGTCAGCGATAATTTTGCGGGCACGGATGTCGCTAAACGCCTGCCCGGCAAGGCGGCCATTGGTCATGTACGCTATTCCACTCAAGGCGAAACGGCGCTGCGCAATGTTCAGCCGCTTTATGCAGATTTAAAATCGGGTGGTTTTGCCGTGGCCCATAACGGCAATTTAACCAATGCCCGGGCTTTACGCGAAATTCTGGTATCCGATGGGGCAATATTTCAATCCACCTCGGATACCGAAGTCGTATTGCAATTAGTTGCCCGGTCCCGGCGCACCCATCTGGTTCATCGCTTTATTGATGCGCTGAAAAAGATTGAAGGCGCCTATGCGCTGGTAGCGCTGACCAATAAAAAACTCATCGGTGCCCGTGACCCCTATGGAATACGCCCGCTGATCCTTGGCCGTCTGGATGGCGCGCCGGTACTGGCGTCCGAAACCTGTGCTCTGGATATGATCGGCGCGAAATTCGAACGCAATATAGAGCCCGGAGAAGTGGTGGTGATCACGCAGGACGGCGTACAAAGCCATCATCCCTTTGCCAAGGTTCGCCCGCGTCCCTGTCTGTTTGAGTTTGTATATTTCGCCCGCCCGGATTCCATTGTTGATGGCAAAAGTGTTTATGAGGTGCGCAAACGCATGGGTCAGCGTCTGGCTGAGGAACACCCGGCGGATGTGGATGTGATTGTGCCGGTGCCCGATTCCGGCGTGCCCGCCGCCCTTGGCTTTGCCCAGGGGGCTAATATCCCGTTTGAGCTGGGCATTATCCGCAACCATTATGTTGGCCGCACCTTTATCCAGCCGAGCCAGTCGGTACGTGATATGGGGGTGCGCCTGAAACATGCCGCCAACCGGGCCGTGTTGAAGGGTAAACGGGTTTTGCTAGTCGACGATTCTATTGTGCGTGGGACCACGTCGCTTAAAATTGTGCGCATGGTGCGCGAGGCCGGGGCCAGGGAAGTGCATTTCAGATCTGCCAGCCCGCCCATCCGCTTTCCGGACTTTTATGGCATTGACATGCCCAATGCCGAACGCCTGTTGGCATCCCGGCATGCACACGAGGAAATGATCAAAATGCTGGAAGTGGACAGTCTGGGGTTTTTATCCGTTGATGGCCTTTATTGGGCCATGGGAGAAGAGCGCCGCGACAATGATATGCCGACCTATGCCGACCATTATTTCACCGGCGATTACCCAACCCGTTTATACGATTACGAACAACACAATGCGGATAAAGCCAAACAATTATCGCTGCTCTCAGATGTCGCCTAAGGCAATTTTACGACCCTGTTGTGGCCTTCGGGGTATATCATCAGGCCGCTGATCTATCTTTTCTTTTCGTGCCGAAGCTGATTGAAGGTTTATCTTATATTGATATATTATACCGACCGGTCTATATATTTTGGATGATATCCAGACAAACCCAAAAAGGCAAGGATGCCAGAGATAAAATCCTTGCCGCCGCCGCACATCTTTTCCAGCAACTAGGCTACGCTGCCACAAGTATCCGCCTGATCATTTCGACAAGCGGCCAGCCCAAAGGGTCTTTGTATTTTCACTTTCCGGGTGGAAAACAGGAAATGGCCCTGGCGGCAGCAACGCAATCTTCTGCATTTATTATTGCCTTGATTGACGACATTTTCATCACTGCCCCTAACACACTGACGGCCATTACCAGTATATGCGGGGCCTTTACACAACAATTGAAAGCATCGGGTTATCGTGATGGCTGCCCGATCTCTCCCCTGGCGACCAGCGCCACAAATGAAACATCTCCTTTGCGTCAATCCTGCGCCTCTTCCTATGACCAATGGTTATCGGCCATAAAGGCAGGATTAAAGTCCCATGGTATTGCAGAGGCGCGATCAGCATCGCTGGCGTCGCTGGTTCTGTCATCAGTTGAGGGGGCCGTTCTCTTGTCTCAGGTCCGGCACAATACAGAAGCGCTCGATTTGCTACCCGCTTCGCTGGCCCCTCTGCTCGAAAATGACGGTTCGCAAAGGTAAAAACCCATATGTCTTTCAAAATAAAAATGATTTTCGCGGTGGTTGTCACGCTGATGTTCGCTATTTTTATGCTGAATTTTGCTTTTCGAAAACCTATTACTTTGGCCAATGAGGCCCCATCCTTATTTGCAAAAATACAGGATAAATCCACGCTACTGTCTGATATACGTTTATCCATCATATTGACCGCAACGGTAATGGCGCCCGAAGCCATTATGTTTGAAGGCGGGCGCTGGCTAAAGTCACGAAAAATGGCCCATGGGGCCGTGTTGGTATGCCACCCCGATGGCCTGTTAATGTTTGATACCGGTTTGGGGCGTGACATAGACAAGCAATTCAAGGCAATGCCTTTTTTTTTGAAACCGCTATTTAAGTATGAGGTTATTGCCCCGGCCATAGAACAACTGGACCGGGAAACTTTTTGCCCCGGCAAAAAACTCCAGATTATATTGTCACACCTGCATTGGGATCATGCCAGCGGGATTGAAGATTTTCCCATGGCTCCGGTGTGGACTCGACCGGAAGAACTTGCCAGTGGTCGCAAGGAAGGAAATCATTCAGGCTATCTTGAAGGCCAGTTTGATGACAAAAACATTGATTGGCGTTCGCTTGATTTTAGCAATAATCATTATTTAAATTATCAAACCAGTCTGGATTTTTTTGGTGACGGCAGTGTGGTTCTGGTCCCGATGTCCGGGCATACAAAAGGCGCAACTGGCATGTTTGTAAATATGGGTGGCGACAAGAATTTCTTCTTTACCGGTGACACCAGCTGGRGCCTGGAAGGCTTTACGCGCCCKGCCCACAAACATGCCCTTATGCGTGCCATCCTTGATGGTAACCTTTCAGGTCTCGAGCAGGAAATCCGTCGTGTGAACACCATGATGAAGCGCAATCCAGGCCTGCACGTTATCCCGGCCCATGATTATAATGCCTATGCTCCTGCGGCAATTTACCCTGATGATATTGCAAATGATTAAGACTTGCCCCATCTTCCGGATGGCACCGCACACAGCCAAGTCTGACCTCAAAGGCTATTCTTTYTTCAGATCAACCCGGATTTAATTTCATGACACGCCAAACGCATAACTTCGAGGGAAAAGTTGCACTCGTCACCGGGGCCACGCGAGGCATTGGCCGCGCCGTTGCTCTAGGCCTTGCCCAAAAGGGTGCCCATATCATAGCGGTTGGCCGTACCCAGGGYGCACTGGAAGAACTGGATGATGAAATCGGAAAAATGGCTGGTTCCTGCTCTTTGGTGCCGGCGGATTTGCAAGATGCCGATGGCATTGACCGCCTTGGTGGTGTCATTGCCGAACGCTGGGGGCATCTGGATATTCTGATTGGTAATGCCGGCCAGTTGGGCATGGTTGGTCCCGCTGCCCATATTGATCCCAAAACCTGGGATGATGTCATGGCCGTTAATGTTACCGCCAACTGGCGGCTGATTCGTTCCATGGACCCATTATTACGAGCTGCCCCTGCCGGGCGGGCGGTGTTTGTCACCTCGGGGGCATCGCACAATCTGCGACCGTTTTTTGCACTTTACAGCGCCTCCAAGGCGGCGTTGGACGCGCTGGTCATTTGCTATGCCAAAGAGGTGGAAAAAATGCCGCTTCGGGTCAATCTTCTGAACCCCGGGCCCGTGCGCACCGCCATGCGGCAAAAGTTTATGCCCGGCGAAGACCCCATGAGCATTACCCCGCCCGAAGACCTGATACCCTTGTTTTTGGAACTGTGCAGCCCCGATTGCACCCGCAATGGCGACTGGGTTGATTTTGCAGACTGGAAAGACGAAGCGGCCTAAACCGCCCGCGAATGCCGCCCTGTGCTCATCTGCCAATGGGTGTCAAAACAGGCGGCGACATTGCGTATAAAAATACGGCCCTCTGGGGTAACCTTTACCTTGCGGCCGGTAATTTCCACCAGGCCATCATCGGCCAGAGGAAGCAGTTTTTCCAGGGCATCATCCAGTGCATTTTCCGGCGCATCAAACCCAATGGCATGGCCACCCAAATCCAGTGCCATGGCGCTCATCAGCGTCATAATGGCAGCGCGACGCATGGCGTCTTCGCCGTTTAGGGCCACCCCGCGCGTTATCGGTAATGTGCCGTCGTGGATGGCATTGCGCCAGATGTCCAAAGAGGGCGCATTTTGCACATAGCCCGGCCCCAGCGCCCCGATGGAGGACGCCCCAAGCCCCAGCATGGTATCCGCAGTATCGGTGGTATAGCCCTGAAAGTTGCGGCGCAATGTCCCCGCCTCGGCCGCCTTTGCCATGCTGTCATCGGGGTGGGCATAATGGTCAAAGCCTACCGCAATGTAGCCCGCACCTTGCAAAACCTGCCCTACCATATGGGCCTCGGCAAAGCGTTCCTCCATGCCGGGCAGATCATCAGTTTTGATCATTTCCTGATGTTTTTTAAACCAGGGTACATGGGCATAGCCAAACACAGCCAACCGGTCCGGGCGTAAGGAAACAGCCAGTTCAGTGCTGTGCTTTACATCCTGCACACTTTGGCCGGGCAGGCCGTAAATCAGATCAAAGTTTATGGCGTGCACCCCGGCATCACGCAACCAGCCAACCGTGTTTTCGACCAGTTCAAAAGGCTGAATACGGTTGATTTTTTCCTGCACATGGCGGTTAAAATCCTGCACCCCCAGCGAAGCTCGCGTCACGCCTGCATCAGCAAGGGCCTGTGCCTTTTGGGCGCTCATGGTGCGCGGGTCGATCTCCACCGCCAGTTCCATGACGGGGCGCGCACCAAAGACAGCCATGATTTTGGCGGTAATGGCGGCAAAGTCTGCATCGTTGAGCATGGTGGGGCTGCCCCCGCCAAAATGTACATGGGCCAGGCCGCCATGATGGCCCGGTATGGCGGCGGCCAGGAGGTCAATTTCGGCCAGTAAATCCTGTGTATAGGTACCAACGCGGTCATAGGTGTGGGCAACACTGGTATGACAGCCGCAATACCAGCACATTTTTTGACAAAACGGGATATGCAGATAGAGCGACAGCGGCTCGTCTTTGGCGATCTGTGACAGCCAGAGCCGGTAATCGTCCTCGCCTACACCATCATGAAACTGTACCGCCGTGGGGTAGCTGGTATAGCGGGGCACTTCGGCGAGGGCGTATTTTTGGTGTTCTGGTTTCATGGCGTGTATGTATCCATGGTGACGGGCTGTGCCAATGCGACCTTTGGCCCTATTCGGGTTTTTTGTCCTCATAGGGATTTTTACCGGCCTTGACGATCAGGCGGATCGGCACCCCCATCAGGTCAAAATCATCCCGCAGCCCATTGATCAGATAACGCTTGTAGGCCGATGGCAAATGCTTGGCGCGCGAACACATCAGCACGAATGTCGGCGGGCGGTTCTTTGTCTGACTGATATAGCGAGGTTTGATGCGTCGCCCCTGTACGGCCGGTGGCGGGTGTCGCTGAATCTGCGCGTGTAGCCAATCGTTCAGATCGCGGGTTTTGATCTTGGCGTTCCAGTCCTTGTGAACGCCCTCGATCGCCGGCATCAGGCGTTTCAGCCCCCGACCAGTCAAACCCGAAAGCGTCACCAGCGGCGCGCCGCGCAATTGCGGCAACAAACGCCCCAGTCGCTCTTTCAGATGCGCCAGTAATTCGGCCTTGTCCTTGACCAGATCCCATTTCGTGACGGCAAAGACCACGGCGCGCCCTTCGCGCTCGGCAAGGTCCGCCAATTGCAAATCCTGCTTGTCCAGCGGCGATACAGCATCCATCACCACCACCACCACTTCGGCAAACATAATGGATTTGAGGCTGTCGCCCACGGCCATTTTTTCCAGATTGTCGTAAATTTTGGCTTTTTTGCGCATGCCAGCAGTATCGGCGAGGCGCACCGGGCGACCATCCCAGGACCAGTCCACGGCAATAGAATCCCGTGTTACCCCGGCTTCTGGCCCGGTGATCAGGCGTTCTTCGCCGACCAAGCTGTTGATCAGGGTGGATTTACCCGCATTGGGACGCCCGATAACGGCGATGCGCAGGGGGGCATCACTGGCCTCTTGGTCCGTATCTTCGTCGGCCATGGCATCCAGCCCGGCGGCCTCGGCGGCGGCCACAATGGCGGTAAATAGCTCACCCATGCCTTCATTGTGTTCTGCGGAGACGGCCACCGGCTCGCCAAGACCCAAGGAGAAGGCATCCAGAATACCGTCCCGTCCGGCGCGGCCTTCGGTTTTGTTGGCAACCAGCACTACGGGGCATCCGGACTTTCGTAAAATATCGGCAAACACCTCGTCCAACGGCGTTATGCCTGTGCGGGCATCTACCAGAAACAGGCACACATCCGCATCTCCCACCGCATACAGGGTCTGGGCGCGCATATCAGCCTCAAGACCGGTTTTGGCGGTTTCCAGCCCGGCGGTATCGACCAGCGATAAATCCATATCACCAAAGCGGCCAAAACCTTCACGCCGGTCGCGGGTTACCCCCGGGCGATCGTGGACAAGCGCCAGCTTGCGCCCGGCAAGACGGTTAAACAGGGTGGATTTTCCCACATTAGGGCGCCCGGTAATGGCCAGTTTCAAAGACATAATTTATTCCACAGCGTCGCTTTGCGCCGCCTCGCTCTAATGAAGCTTATAGAGCATGGCCTTGTCAGAAAGCAGGTAAATATTTTCATCGGCAACAATCGGCGCGATAAAAAAAGCATCTTTAAAGCGCTTTTCAGCAACTGTCTCTCCTGTTTGCGGAGATAAATGCAGCACATTTCCCCGTGAAGAGACTAGCACCAGTTTTCCACCAGCCAGCACCGGTCCGGCCCAGGAGATGCGCCCCTTGCTCTTCTTTACCTTGCGATAACGCGGCAGATCACGCACCCAGCGCACCCGCCCGTCTTGGCGTGAAAGCGCCGAAACCTGTCCTTCATTGGTAACCACAAAGATATTATCTCCAGCCAGCCAAGGCATATTAATGCCACCAACCTGCCTTGCCCAAAGGCGCGTACCCGAGCGCATATCCACCGCCGCCAACAGGCCCGAATGGCTGATGGCATAAACAGTACGGTCAAAAATCACCGGCGCACCGGCTATGTCATTCAGTTCAGCAAGAGCCGTCATGCCTGATTGGCGGGTCAGCGATTCGGTCCACATACTGCGGCCGTTCTGTACCCTGAGTGCCACCAGTTCACCCGAAGCAAACGGCGCAACAACAATATCACCGTAAACTGCCGGGCTGGATGCAGCCAGAATGCGTGCTGGTTCTGAAATGCCCTGATAGGTCCATAAAACTTCGCCGGTATCGGTATCAAATGCGTACAGCTCGTCGTCCTGGGTCACCGCAAACATACGCCCTTCGGCGATGCTGGGAGTGCTATGGATCGGGGTGGGAGTTTCAGTGCGCCAGATTTCCTCACCGGTATTCACGTCCAGTGCTGCGGCCAGGCTGTGGCCGGAAACCAGAAACAGTCGGCCACCGGAAACGGCAAGCCCACCGCCATACCCTTCATGGCCGGCTCCGAAAAGTCCGATGCGAAAGACGCCGCGCCAACCGGCACCAAAGCGTCCACGTCGGTCTTCCTTGGGCAATGTTTTTTTCCTGGGCAGCACGGTTTTGCGCCATTTGGTTTTCCCGGTTTCCGTATCAATGGCGCGAATGGTGCCTTTAGCATCCAGAACATACAGCATACGCCCGGCAATCACGGGTGGTGCCACGATGCGCCCCCGTGTGTAGCTGGATTTTCCAACACTGTGCTTCCAGACCTTTTGCAGCCCGCCTTTGGCGCTCAAATGCTGGGGGGCATGGCTGGGAAAGGCACCGGATTGCGCCCAGTCAGCATTCACATAAGGCGGCGGTAAAGTAATGGGTATATTGGCGGCCTCATCATCAACCTGAAGCGCTTGCTCGAATGTGAGAATGGAAATGCGCTGTTCTTCATCAGGCAGCGCGCCCTGCTTGGATTTCTTTTTTTCTTCATTGCCGCCAACAAAGGGGAGCACCTTGGCTACCTTGCTTACGGTCGAGCAACCGCCAACCAGGATCATTAACGCGAAAAAACCAAGAATGATGCGTTTCATTGTGCGGCTTCCTTGCTGCTTGGGTCAGTATCTGCTGGCAATGTGAGTTCTGGTTCAGGTCCCATCAACGACAGGGCCTGGCTGGCGCGTGTGCGGGCCCCTGCAGGCGCATCCAGTGCCAGCGAAAGATAAGTATAATCCTCACGCGCCCGCGTTATGTCACCTTCTTCAAAGGCCTTGGCGGCCAGCAATTCGCGGGCGGTAAAACGAAACGGACGCCCCGGTCCGGTCAACAAAGCCAGTCTGGCATCCAGATCAACCAATGAAAGATCATCGGCAACCACCATGACGGCGCGCAAAGTGGCCAGATCCTTATAAAGAGGATCTGTGAACTGATCGGCGGCCTGCATATAAAACTGTGCGGCTTCGGCATTTCTGCCGGTTTGCGCCTTGATCGAAGCCAGCTCCATTTTTGCCAGAGCGGCATACCCCCTTGGCGCATCGGCGGCAAAAACCTCAAACGCTTTTTCAGCCCCGGTGAAATCCCCGGCTTTGAGTAAATTAGCGGCAGCCGTATAGTGCTCGGCTGCCTGCGCCTTTTGCTGGGCATCATACCATTGCCAGCCTTTATAACCGCTGACCCCCAGCACAATGGCCAGCGTAGCTATAATGATAAGGGGGCGAAAACGGGTAAAAAGCTCCTGTGCCTTATCGCGGCGCAGTTCTTCATCAACTTCATTAAATACATCTGACACGGAGTATAAACCTGTGGCTTTGACGGGCGTGAAACGCAGTCCAATTACTGGCGGCTGAACCTATCCTCACTATCGCAGAACGGCAACCACGTAAAAGCGGTCAAATGCGCCTTCCAGGCAGAATAAAGGCCAGGCTGAGTGCCATCAGCGCAAATACAATCGCAATCAGACTTTGCCCGCCAATTGTGTCAAAAATCTGCGCCAGGGCTGCATTTTGAAAATGCAGGCCATCGGCAAGCCTTTCCAGCTGGCTGGCGGCAATGGCGGAGCCACCGGCCCCGGCCCCGCCCAGCACTATGGTGCGTGGGTTTATGGCCTTGCCGAGGCGACTTTCCACACGCTGGGTAAAGCGCTCATCAGGCTCTATCTGGGCGTCGGCCTTTGCGAAGGCGCCGCTCAGGCGGGCGTCGAATCCGTCTTGGGGGGTCATCATACCTGCACAGCCTCCGGTGTTTCGAGCAAGGCGCGCATTTTTGCCTTGCCCCGGTTAATATGGGACTTCACCGTACCAAGCGGCAAGGCCATCACCTCTGCAGCCTCACTATGGCTCATTCCAGACGAGAAACACAAGACGATTGAGGTTCTTTCCACTTCGCTCAAACTCGCCAATGCCCGGTCAAGGTCCATGGCATCGCCGCGTTCCCAATTGGTAGTTTGCTCTTCCACATCCTGATGTTCCTTATAGCGCTCCATAGCGGCAGCGGCGGCTTTACGTTTGCGAATGGACTGCAAAAACTCGGTATAGGCAATGCGGCAAAGCCAGCTTTTGAAACTGCCCTTGCCGGTAAAGCTGGCAATTTTGCGATAGGCCTTGATAAAGGCATCCTGGGCCAGATCGTCGGCCAGCGCATGATTGCCGGTCATGCGGGTCAGCATGGCCCGCACCAGCGTCTGGTAACGTTCAACCAACTGGCCAAAAGCGTGCCGGTCGCCGGTGGCGACAACCAGGGCCGCCAGCTCCAGATCAGATACAGCCATCACCCCTGGTTCCTATCAGCTTTCTGATTTATTTTTTTTGGTGAAGATATGCATGCCAATCAGTGCCACACCAATAAACCCGGGAATGGCCCCAGAACCCGCCATAATATACATAATTACTGGATCTTCACCGGCCATAGCGATCCCGCCGCCCAAGGCTATCAAACCCAAGGCCACGGCGATCAACACCAGACCAGAGCGTAAATCACTATTGGGGCTGCGTTCCTCTACACCGAGAGCTTTGATGGTTTCCGGCGTTAATTCCACGCCTTTTTCAATGGCTTTTTGCACAGTTTTCTGAATGGCTGCATTTGATTTTGCCTTGGCAATTGAATTGAACCATACAATCGCAATCACCATAATAAAGGGCGATAACGGAACCAGTATTCCAAAATCCATTTTATTTCTCCATTATGATCTACGGCTAATGCGCCGTTTAATGATAAGATGCAGGAAAGAGCGCAAACAGATGCACGCGCGGTTAAATTATCTTCACACCGAACAAAAACTGGTGTGCATAAAATACAAATACCAGAGCCAGACCGATGCCTCCCACCAGAGCCATCACGTCGTGTACAGGCTTTACGGTATAATCGGGCGCCGGTTCGCGCAGGCTGGAAGAAACCATGCCAAACACGCTATAGGCCGCAAAGCTGCCAAACAGCCAGACACCGGCCTGATCCCCATTGGCCAGCAAATGACCAACCGCCCACATGAGTACCCCCCATAACATGGGGTGGCGCATCATTTTGCGAATGCGTCCCTTCATATGCGCAGCCGCCAATAAGATGAAAGCCGGAAAAACCAGAAGATAAGTTGCCGCGACGCCCCATTCGGGTGGTGTATAGAGCGGCGTTTTATCGGCCTGAACCATGCCCCAGATCATCAGACCAAGGCCCGCTGCAGACAGAAGTGCAAAAAGGCCGCGATAGCCCTTATCCCCAAAATGGTTGACCAGCCCGGCCTTTAACGGGCCTAGACTGGGAACCAGGTGGATACCAAAAAAGAGAAAAATGCCTAGATATAGATATGTCAAAACTGCCACCCTGTGTTTAACACAGGGTGGCAGAGACAGACTCTAATGGCAATAAAAGCCGGCTGGATCAGAGCCGATAGCGAATATGATCAGTCCAGAAGCGTTCCAGACGCATCAGCGCGCCGTTCAAACGTCCCAATTCATCCTCGGCCAGATTGGCCACCGGGCCAAGGCTGAGAAGCTGGCGATCAAAAAGATCGCTGACCATGGCGCAGACTTTGCTGCCCTCATCGGTCAGGCGGACCCGCACGGCGCGTTTGTCTTTGCTCGAGCGCTCATGGCTGAGATAGCCGCCATCGACCAGCTTTTTCAGATTGTACGAGACATTAGAGCCAAGATAATGCCCACGGGTGCGTAATTCCCCGGCGGTCAGTTCATCTTCGCCAATATTGAACAGCAACAAGGCCTGTACGCTATTGATGTCATCGCGACGTTCACGGTCCAGCTCATCCTTGACCACATCCAGCAATTGCCGGTGCAGGCGTTCGACCAGCATCAAGGTCCGTAAATACCCCTGTTGCATTCCCTGATCTTTTTTCTCCATAGACGTTTGCGTTTTTTGCGCGAGCATCATGGTTTCCCCTTATTATTATTAATTGCCCCCACTTTAAACACAGAAAATATAAAATCCTCTTAAAGCCTGCCTAAAACTTGTCTAAAGTCTTCTCTTCGCCGCCAAAATGGACTTTTGCCATGCCTTATTTTCATCCCCGTACCGAACTGGCCACCCATGAGGTCAGCAACCAACCCGAAGCCCTTGGCGATGTTTCGCTTATGGACGACCCGGCCTTACGGGGTGCCATCACGCACGGCTTTGCCCGATTGACTGCGGCGGGGGCCGACATAACGCAAGACCATATTCTTGAACAGAATACGCATTTAAAAGCCTTTGGCGCGCAGACCGGCAACGAAAAATTGCGAGATCTGGGCCGCATTGCCGAAGAAAACCCACCAAAACTGCACGCCTTTAATGCACAGGGACAGCGCATTGACGAAATAGAATTTCACCCCGCTTGGCATGAACTGATGGCGCTGGGCCTGAAAAACGGGGTTTCCAGTCGCGCCTGGACTCACCCGCACGGCGGCCACATCACGCATGGGGCGTTGATGGCTATGATGACCTGGACAGATGGCGGGGTGTGTTGCCCGATCTCCATGACCTATGCGGTGACCTCGGTTCTGAAAGAACATGACTGGACCGCCGATGAATGGCTGGGTCGGGTTACCACTGCAGAATATGACCCGCGTGTTCTGCCTGCGGCGCAAAAATCCGCCGCCATTATGGGCATGGCCATGACTGAAAAACAGGGTGGGTCGGACCTGCGCGCCAATTCCACCCGCGCCACTGCCCTAAACGATGACGAGGTCGAGCTGACCGGGCATAAATGGTTCTGTTCGGCCCCCATGTGCGATGCATTTTTAACGCTGGCCTATGAGGATGCTGGCCTGTCGTGCTTTTTGGTGCCGCGATGGAGACCCGATGGCACACGCAACCCCATGGAAATTCAACGCCTGAAAAACAAAATGGGCGATCGCTCAAATGCCTCCAGCGAAATAGAATATCGCGGCGCCTGGGCACGGCGCGTGGGCGAGCCGGGGCGCGGCATTCCCACCATTATCGTGATGGCGCACCATACCCGTTATGACTGTATCACCGGCTCTGCCGGGGCCATGCGCAAGGCGGTGGTGATGGCGGCCAATCATGTGGCCCAGCGCACCGCCTTTCAACGCAAGCTGATTGACCAGCCACTAATGCGCCATGTATTGGCTGATCTGGCGCTGGAGACCGAGGCCGCGTTGGCACTGGCCATGCGGGTGGGCGTCAGCTTTGACGCCGCGCCCCATAACGCATACGAGGCGGCGCTGTCCCGTGTACTGACCCCGATTGCCAAATACTGGGTTTGCAAACGCCAGAGCGCCGTGGTCGGCGAGGCGCTGGAATGCTTTGGCGGCATTGGCTTTGTCGAAGAAGTGGGCATGGCCCGGCTATATCGCACCGCGCCGCTGAATGCCATTTGGGAAGGTTCGGGCAATGTCATCGCGCTGGATATTCAGCGCGCGCTGGGCGACGAGACCATTGCCGCCGCCTTTAATACGGAAATCGCCCGCATTGGCGAGGAAATTGAAACGCTAAAACCGCTAACCGACTGGATCGCGCGAACCAAAGATGCCGATCCACGGCTTTTTGCCGAACGCGCCGCGATTGTGTTTTCTGCCGATGCCTTGCCTGCCGGGCCAGTTCGAGATGCCTATATCACCCTGCGCCTGATGGCCCCCTCGCACCTGTGGGGCGCCAATGCCGGACAGATTGATTGCGACCTTCTGATCAAACGCGCCGTTGGCTGGGTTTAATCTGGGAGGGTTTCTGCGCCATCCATACTTAAACGCCATTAAGTATCTTTACGCCACAAAAGCGAGGCATCGCCGTAAGAATAAAAGCGATAACCGTTTGCAATGGCATGGGCATAGGCGGCGTGCATTTCATCAAAGCCCGCCAGCGCGCAAACCAGCATAAACAGGGTGGAGCGCGGCAGGTGAAAATTGGTCAAAAGGCCATACACGGCGCGAAATGTATATCCCGGCGTAATAAAAATATCCGTATCGCCAGCGCCCGCGTGCAACACGCCGTTTTCATCGGCAATGCTTTCCAGCGTGCGCAGGGCCGTGGTGCCGGCGGCGATAATGCGTCGTCCTTCGGCGCGGGCAGTATTTAGCGCGGCGGCAGTTTTCTCGCTCACCTCATAGCGCTCGCCGTGCATTTTATGGCCAGCCGTATCGTCGGTTTTTACCGGTAAAAACGTCCCCGCGCCCACATGCAGGGTTAACGAGACGCGCTCTACCCCCCGGGCATCCAGCGCTGCAAACATCGCATCACTAAAATGCAGGCTGGCCGTAGGGGCCGCCACCGAGCCCGGATACTGCGCAAAAATGGTCTGGTAATCATGCTCATCACGAGCATCTACGGCGCGTTTGCGGGCAATATAGGGCGGCAAGGGCATTTGCCCGACCCGGGCAATGGCCTCGTCCAGCACCGGCCCGGCAAATTCAAATTCCAGCGTAATCTCGCCCTCATGCTTGTCGATCACGCGCCCGTTCAGCGCCCCGGCCATGCAGGCTTCGTTCTGATCGCCAAAGGCAATGACATCGCCYACGCGCARMCGCTTGGCCGGGCGMACAAAGGCGCGCCAGTGCGATGCATCCAGACGTTTGTGCARATTRACCTCGATCYGCGCYGGGCCGCCGCCGCCCACRTYACGCGCGGCRCGMAGRCCATAAAGMGCRGCSGGYAGCACTTTGGTATCATTAAGGACCAGYACATCRCCCGGGCGCAAWCGATCGGCCAGATCGGTAAACATCCGGTCCGCCAAAGGCTGTCCCGGGGTTACCTCRAGCAAGCGTGAGGCATCRCGSGGKSYRGCCGGGCGCARSGCKATRCACGCCTCGGGCAGGTCAAAATCAAACTGATCAACGCGCATGGGRYGKRYYGCKSCKAAGCGCCCTATTCATGCACCATATTRTCCGGRTCGCTCTCATCRCTGGGGGAMAGGCCCAGCATTTCACCGGCGGTTTKCACYCCAAGGCCCAGAACYGTGCGATTGGCATAGGAAAAATACGCCGCGACCTGATTAATTTCCAGAATNTNNYSRYCATCATNNNAGCCTGCCTGACGCATATCATGAATATCTTGCTCAATCAGAGCACTGGGGGCCTGAGTCAAGGTGCGCACATAGCGAAGCGCCACTTGTTCGCGCCGATTAAACACCGGTTCCAGCATGTTGCTTTCCAGCGCGGTGCGCATGCGTTCGGCCAGATCATCGTCTTTGAGCAGACGTTTAAGGCCGGTAAAATGATGCTCAACACAATAGCGGCAGCCATTCAGCGCACTAACATAAACCCCGACTGTTTCCAAAAAAGATTTGGTCAGGGTATTGGCACTATGGTGCAGGGTGTTTTTATAGAGCGCGAGATGGCCTTCCAGCGTATGAGGACGCAAAGAATGGGTCGTCAGGATATTATCCAGCTGTCCCGATGGGCCACTAATACGCTCATAAAGGCGGCGCAAACGTCCCGTTGATTCTTCGAAAAATATCCTCTTGATCCAGCTCATCGCGCTCTCCGTTATGCCGCGCTGGCACTGACGATTGTACCCGGTTCTGCTGGTGGTTCGCCCTTGGGTAACGCATCAACGGCATCCATACCTTCAATGACCTCCCCCCAGACCGTGTACTGGTTGTCCAGAAAGCTTGCATCATCCAGGCAGATGAAAAACTGAGAATCGGCACTATCAGGGTCTTGTGCCCGGGCCATGGAGCAGACGCCGCGCTTGTGTGGTTCGGCATTAAATTCAGCCTTCAGGTGCTGACCGGAACCGCCGGTGCCAGTGCCATGGGGACAACCGCCCTGCGCCATAAAGCCATCGATGACCCGGTGAAAGGTCAGACCGTCATAATAGCCGGAATTGGCCAGCTCGATAATCCGGGCCACATGGCTGGGGGCCAGATCCGAACGAAGGCGGATTTTTACCTCGCCAGTTGAAAGTTTAAAGGTAAGAATTTGATCTTTATCACTCATCCCTGTGATTCCTGTTTTTGCGTGGAATGTTGTTCTGCATTTTCCCATTGGACATAAACCGGTACCGGGATTTTGCAAACCCCGGGCATTTTGCCATCTTTATCTTTTTGCTGTTCCAGATATTTGGCAAAGGCGGAGCTATCGGTACGCAATACCCATACCCGTGCGCGTTTTTCCGGTGCGACTTTGCTGCCCAGCGTCAAACCGTCAACCATGTCTGGCGGATAAGCCGGTGCACCCAGCTTGATTTCTTTTACCGCATTTTGTCCGGCACGCACCCGCCCCCAGGAAGTGTATTTCCCGTTTAGCCAGTCGGGATACCCTGTGGTGATATAAAACTGTGCATTGGCGCTGTTAGGGTCGTCCGTACGCGCCATGGAAGCCGCACCAATGCAATGCAGCGCCCAGGCCTGGACCTTGCCATCCACCGTCATCATCGCCAGCGCATCGGGTTGGGACGCCACCGGAAAGCCTTTGACAAAGCCGGTATTGGCGCTGCGGTCCTCGCCCACCACCACCATGGTCTGTGAAGGAGAACGGCGGAATTTAAATTCGCCCTTCATCGTAGGCGTGGTTGGTGGCGGACGTTTCACCAGATTGCCGTCACCGGCCTGGGCCATAAAGTTTTTGATCACCCGGTGAAAGGGCAGGCCTACAAAATAGCCGGAACTTGCCAGCTCGCGCATACGCTGCACATGGTTTGGCGCAAATTCAGGCGCCATTTCAATCAGCGTGATGCCGTGCAGGGTTCTCATATACAGAAGATTTTCCGGTGCCACTTCGCGCCATTGATCGGGTGCCTGCTCTGGGGTTGGCACGCCCTCAGGTAAAGGTACCCCAAGGGGATGACCTGGATCAGCATCCGATGTCGTGGCCTGCGCATCCGAAGCGGCGTCTTCGCCGCCGCCCCTCTGGGCCTGGTTTTCCTGAGCCTTGGCTGAATCCACCTGGCTTGGGGCGCCGCATGCCCAGAGTACCAAGGCCATAATAACAATGATTTTACGCATGGTTACTGATCTTCTCCATAAGTTTATCGGCAATATACGGCGATACAAACGGCGTTATATCACCGCCCAACCGGGCAATTTCCTTGATCAGGCGCGACGCAATGGCCTGATGCCTAGGATCAGCCATAAAAAACACCGTTTCTATGTCCGGATTAAGGCGCTGGTTCATGCCGGTCATCTGAAACTCAWATKCAARKTCANAAWSTKYGSRCARKCCMMRRRYAMWMACCTGAGCGCCCACATCCTGGGCAAAGCGGATCAGCAATCCGGTCATCGGGCGCACCTCAATCTCGGCCATGCCAGAGAATGGCGCCGCCTCGACTTGCATCATCTCCACCCGTTCTTCCAGACTGAATAACGGGTTTTTGGAGGCATTACGCGCCACGCCAATGACCAGCTTGTCCACCAGCTTGACCGCGCGGCCCAAAATATCGACATGGCCATTGGTGGCCGGATCAAAGGTACCGGGATATAAACCAACTKTCATAAATGCCTCTCATTGGCCGCACGCTATCCAAACACGTTTATGGCAAGCGGACGCGCCTCACAAGCACGAAGCTGTGCTCTGGTCATGACGATTGGGTTTCATCGCCGGTCTCGTCCTGATTGCCGTGATCATCTTCACCATCTTCGCCGGTTTCAACAATGCGTTGCACCGCCACCACGCGCTCGTCGTTTTTAAGGCGGATAATGGTGACCCCGGCGGTGGCCCGCCCGGCAATTCGAATGCCGCCTATGGGCACGCGGATCAATTGCCCGCCATCGGTGACCAGCATAATGCCATCGCCGTCCTCGACCGGGAAAGACGCCGCCAGATGTGCACCTTTCATTTTGGAAAGGCGCAAATCGTGGGCAAACAGACCTTTGCCGCCGCGCCCCGAAACCCGATATTCATAGGCCGAAGTACGCTTGCCATAACCATTATCAGAAATGGTCAGCACAAATTGTTCGGCCGCATCCAATGCCCCGATGCGCTCCACCCCAAGGGCCAGATCTTCATCGCCGCCATCCTCATCATCGTCGGCCAGAACCGGGCTATCGGCCTCATCGTCCTCGCCGGTAGCGCGACGCATGGCGCTGGCATGTTTCAGATAGGCGCGTGCCTCGGTCGGGGTAACATCCATATGGCGCAGGATCGCCATGGAGATCACCTCATCGCCCTCGGCCAGGCGAATACCCCGCACCCCGGTTGAGGTTCGCCCGACAAACACCCGCACCGCCCCCGCCGGAAAGCGGATGCATTTACCATTCCGTGTGGTCAAGAGCACATCATCATTGGCGGAACAGGCCCGCACGCCAACAATGCCATCGCCCTCGTCCGGCTTCATGGCAATTTTTCCATTGCGCATGACATTGGCAAAATCCGACAATTTATTACGGCGGATGCCGCCTGAACGCGTGGCAAACATCACATCCATT
>NVVU01000048.1 GCA_002733485.1 Robiginitomaculum sp. | reverse complement strand
AAGACGGTGCGCTTTATAACAACCTTGGCGCCTATCTGGCGGATCAGGGACATTATGAACTGGCGGTGCAGGCCATCGAGAGCGCCCTGAAAAAAGGAAATTCCTATGGCTATTTATTCTGGGGAAACCTCGGCTCCCTATACAGCTATATTCCATCACGCCAGGCAGAGGCCAATGCCGCCTTTGACAGAGCCTTGCAACTCCTGCAAGCCAAGATAGACCTGGTCAATGGTAAAGACCCATTATTGCATCATCGGGCCGCGTTTTATCTGGCCAAGCGTGGTCAATTTGATCTCGCCAGAGAGGCGATGGCACGGGCACAATTTGATGACCCCATGCCCGCGTTTGAGTTTTTTCGTGCCGGTTGTATCTATGAAATCCTTGGCGAGCGGGACCAGGCCCTCACTAAATTGGAGGCGGCGGTAAAGGCCGGATTTCCGTTGAATTACATTGCTGAGGAGCCCGAGTTAAAAACGCTGCGACAAGACCCCAAATATCACCGTCTTTACGCCCGCTTGAGCACGAATTTGCAAAGTGAATGATGATTTCTTATTGGGCGCAAACCCCGTGCTTAAATAGGCCAAAGGCCGATAGCACAAGAAAAATTGGTGCGGCCGAGAAGACTCGAACTTCCACGGGTTTTACCCCACAGCGACCTCAACGCTGCGCGTCTACCAGTTCCGCCACGGCCGCACACTTGTTGGTAGGTGCGCGGAGTTATCAAACTTGATGACGCTTGTGAAGCGCAAAGTGCAGATTGTTTGGTTTAATTAGGCCGCGGCAGCATCAAAATCATAGACGTGCGCCGCATCCGTAATGCTGATGGAGACTTTTTCATCTTGAATGATGATTTCGCCGCGGGCGATCGGGTGATTATTGGCCAAAATCCAGACCTCGTCATTTTCCCCGACTTCCAGCGGAATCACGGCCCCCCGGCCCATACGCAATAATTGCTGCATAGGCAGTATCGACCGCCCCAGAATCACAGAAATATCAATCTCGACTGCTTCTAGCTGACTCACCTGAACCCCATTTACCAATTGACGCAATACTCGTTTAATGGAGTTTGGAGCCAATGCCTTTCCCATGCGTTAAAACGGCAGCATAATGATGGAAAAAAAACCTAAATCACTATTTTTATTACGTTCTGACCAAAAAGAGACGGGTGTAGAATGGTCCACGACCATTRACCCTGTACCATATCCTGAAGCGGTTGCCATGATGGAGGCCCGTATCGCCGCCATTCATAAGGGCGAAGCCCCTGAACTGGTGTGGTTGCTGGAACACCCTTCACTCTATAGTGCGGGAACCAGTGCAAACCCGCGCGATTTGAAAGAGCCTGATCGCTTCCCTGTTTTTGCGACGGGGCGCGGCGGACAATACACCTATCATGGCCCGGGGCAGAGAGTGGCGTACGTTATGCTGGATTTAACCCGCCGCAGGCGCGATGTGCGTGCCTTTGTGCGAGCATTGGAGGAATGGATCATTCTAACCCTTGCCGATCTTGGCGTGGTCGGCGATGTGCGCGATGATCGCATTGGCGTATGGGTGGCCCGGCAGGAGGAGGGAAGGGTGCGCGAAGATAAAATTGCAGCCATCGGGATACGCCTGCGCCGCTGGGTCAGCTTTCATGGTATCTCTTTGAATGTGAACCCGGAACTATCGCACTTTGACGGTATCGTTCCCTGCGGGATTACCGAACATGGCGTGACCAGCCTTGCTGATCTGGGAACCCGGCATTCTATGGAAAGCGTAGATACGGCTTTGCGCCGCCAATTTGAACAGGTGTTCGGGAAAACGCTGGACAGGGATTGATCCACAAACTCATAAAATATAACCAGATACATTGTAAAACGGGCTTGCCGGGTGCGGGATTCTTGTTATCCCTCAAGCCGTTTTTGTTCTGATAAAACCCTGACAGCGCCATTTTTGGACGTTTCGGGTCTCGTCACTAAACTTAGAAATCGCGGCGCAAGCCAAGATAAAAAGCACGTCGGCGTTCAGCAAAGCTGTAATTGGGCGATTTGTCTGCCAGGCTCAGGTCTGCCAGGTTTTTGACCCCAAATTCCATTTGCAGTTGGTCATTGATATCCCAGCTTCCTTGCGCATACCACAGCATATACCCCGGCAAATCCACCACCAGCCCTCTGGCATTATATTCAATTTCATCGCCATGATAGGCGGCGCGCACCATCAGCGTTAAGCCTGGATTATCAATCCGCCAGGATAGTCTGGCGTTAACTATATGGTCTGGCCGTTCGGCCAGGCGCTGGCCCGTGCGTGTGTTTTTGGCCTTCATGTAGACATGGGATGTAACCAGGGTAACCGATGAGGATATATCAAACTCAAATTCGGTTTCAATTCCTTTGGTTTCAGTCTGTTTTTCATTAACAAAAGTGAACACCCGACCAAACCGGGTCGAACAATTCCCAATACAACGGGTGGAGATTAAATCATTGACCTGATTGACAAAGCCAGTAACGGCAAAGCGCATTCTGCTGGACTTGTATCGGGCGCTGATCTCGAAATTATCACTGGTTTCAGGCCCCACATCAGCATTGCCCACAAAGGTAAATGGCCCGACAAAACGGTAATCCTGCAAGGACTGTTTGATGGTTGGGGATTTGAACCCATGCCCATAGCCGCCTTTGATTGTCCAGTTTTTATTGACATGGTAAAGCAAATAGGAGCGCGGGCTAAATTCCGATCCAAAATTCTGGTGAGAATCATATCTGATCCCGGTGGTTAACCTCAACGCATCAGAAAAGCGCCATTCATCCTGTACAAAGACGCCGGATGAATCAAGTGATCCTTGCCCTTTGGGTATAGCAGAATGGATCAGTGTTTCTCGCCGGTACTCCCCACCGATTACAAACCTGTGTGCCGAACCGGCGGGCACGACTATATGTCCGTCCACCGCATCGTTTTTGAAGGTTTGCGGGATGGAAGAAGGAACTCCGTTGGTCCGCTGATTGATCCGGTCCAGCGCCGCATGATTATAATTTACCTGGGTTGTGACTTTACCGTATTCACCACTATATCCGGCACCATATTGTAATCTGCCCAGATCGAAGGAGCTTTTAAAGACCGGCGGTCGTCCCCGGTTCATTGTATTTCTGAAGCGGTCCTCCTGCCCCACACCAAGATCAAAATTAAAATGGTGGGCCGGTGTTAAGTCCAGGGTAAAGCGGCCATAGAGATTGTGCGCCCGCTTTCCCTCTAACTCACTTAGGAGCGGGTTGGCCTGAAATGGTACGTCCTGTACATCATTATATGTATAGCTGAGCAGAACGCTGGCCTTTTCCCCAACAGGTCCGGAGCTATAAAGCCCGATATATTGCTCATCACCCCTGTTTTTAGACAACGTGTAGCGAGTGGAAACTGAACTCGCCCATTCCTGGGGTGCCGGCTTGGTGATGATATTGACGACCCCGCCCAGTGCATCGGAACCATAAAGTGCCGACATGGGGCCACGTACAACTTCAATGCTTTTTATGCTGTTAAGTGGAATCCAGTCATATTGGAAATTGGAATGGGTAAAAATACTGTCCGTGCCCAAAACTCGCCGGCCATCTATCATAAAGAGTGTTTGCTCCCGCCCCATGCCACGAATGGAAAGAGTTTGACGGCCACCAAAACCCCGCCCCTGAAAACTGATCCCCGGAGTCTGCCGCACGGCATCCAGAATATCTACACTGGCGCTCAATTCCAGATCATGAGCAGTAATTACACTGACCGACGCCGGCGCATCATCCAGATTCAAGCGCGTTCGTGTCGCAGTGACGGTAATAATATCATCTTCATTGTGGTAAACGGTCTCAGCCAGAGCAGGATTCTGTACCAGCGAAATAAAAACGGAAAGAAGCGAAGTGAAAATAATACAACCAATCGTCGTATTATTATTTAGTTTTTCGAATATAATTGGCACCTTCGCCACCTTTTATTTTAAATAAGATAAAAATTACGCATATGTCAGTATAGCTATGTGCGACAATAGGTAGCACTTAACGGCTATTCCTTGTTTTATTGAAGTTCGTCAACTCTGCCTTGACTTAGATCAATGCGCGAAATTTATTTTCAACTAGCATTTCCAAACATGAAAAGTCTGGGAGAAAATCATGGAAAAGACATCGAAATGCGTCAGGGCTGGTTGGTTGCAAAGCGCAGCATTGGCAGGTGTGCTGGTGCTGGGTATGGCGGGGTATAGCGCTGCTGGTGATACTGAAAATGAACAAGTCAAAGGCGATTCTGCGGCCCCATGGGCAATGAGCAGTGAAGAATTTGATGCCGCCAAAGAAATATTTTTCCAACGGTGCGCCGGATGTCATGGCGTGTTGCGCAAGGGGGCGACGGGTAAAGCATTGACCCCTGATCTCACCCGTGAACTTGGTTTGGATTATCTGGAAAGTTTCATCACTTACGGGTCCCCGGCAGGAATGCCGAACTGGGGTACGTCTGGTGATTTAACCGAGGAACAGATCAATATGATGGCGCGTTACATCATGAATACGCCGCCACAACCGCCAGAATTTGGCATGCCCAAAATCATGGCAAGCTGGAAGGTTATTATTCCGGTCGACGAGCGGCCAACCAAACAAATGAACAAGTTGAACATAGATAATTTGTTTTCCACCACCTTGCGCGATTCCGGCGAAGTTGCGCTGATCGCAGGGGACAGCAAGAAAATTGTCACCATCATCAAGACCGGCTATGCGGTGCATATTTCGCGTATATCTTCATCGGGTCGCTATTTATTTGTGATTGGCCGTGACGCCAAGGTAACGCTGATTGATCTATGGATGAAAACGCCGGCGGCGGTCGCCGAAATCAAGATTGGTTCTGAAGCCCGGTCCGTGGAAACATCCAAGTTCAAGGGGTATGAAGACAAATACGCCATTGCCGGGGCATACTGGCCACCGCAGTTTGTGATTATGGATGGTGAAACGCTAGAGCCTAAGAAAATCGTCTCTACGCGCGGCATGACCTATGACACCCAAGTATACCACCCCGAACCAAGGGTGGCCTCAATTGTAGCATCGCACTACAAGCCGGAATTCATCGTTACGGTGAAGGAAACCGGCCATATTCTGATGGTCGACTATTCTGACATTGAAAACCTGAAAACCACGGATATTGCGGCAGAACGCTTTTTGCATGATGGTGGATTTGATTCCACCGGGCGTTATTTCATTGTCGCGGCCAATGCCCGTAACAAAGTGGCAGTGGTTGACACCAAAGAAGATAAGCTGGTGGCGCTGATTGAAACCGGGATCAAGCCCCATCCTGGGCGCGGTGCCAATTTCATTCACCCAACCTATGGCCCCGTCTGGGCGACCAGCCATCTGGGTGATGAAACCATTGCCGTGATCGGCACCGACCCGGTCAACCACCCTGACTATGCCTGGAAAGTCGTGCAAAAACTGGAAGGGCAGGGCGGCGGTGCGTTGTTCATTAAATCGCACCCAAAATCAAAACACATTTATGTGGATACGGCACTCAATCCCGATGAAGAAATTTCGCAATCTGTCGCGGTCTTCAATATTGCCGATACCGCCGAAGCTGATCCTTCTTACAAGGTGCTGCCGATCGCTAAATGGGCAGACCTGAAAGAAGGCGCCAGGAGGGTGGTGCAGGCCGAGTATAATATGGCCGGCGACGAGGTATGGTTTTCAGTATGGAATGCCAAAAACCAGCAATCCGCCATTGTTGTTGTTGATGATAAAACCCTGAAGTTGAAATCTGTCATCAAAGACAAACGGCTGATTACTCCGACGGGTAAATTCAACGTCTATAACACCAGAAAAGACGTTTACTAAATTTCGCGTCCCACAAACAACCCCGGTGCTGGCTATCAGCGCCGGGGTTGTTCTGTTTTCTATCCGGCCACCAAATGTTGAAAAATCAACGGCAATGCCTGCACCAGCTTGTCGGGGTGATGCATAATTGAAAACCCGCGCTGACCAAACATATATGGAAAATAGTTGCGTGCTTTGCTGTCCACCGTAATTCCAAACACGGCCTGTTCCAGTGCTCGTGCCTCCAGGATAGACCGGCGGGTATCCTCAACCCCGTAACGTCCTTCATAATGGTCCAGATCATTGGGTTTGCCATCGGTTATGACCAACAATAGCTTTCGTTCACTTGGTCTGGTGCTCAAAAGCGCAGACACATGGCGTATTGCTGCCCCCAGACGGGTGTAATGGCCAGGACGCATGGCCCCGATTTTTGCGCGAACCTCTGCACCTGACTTTTCTGTAAAGTCCTTGATGGTATCCACAAACACCCGGTTTCGACGCAAAGATGAAAAGCTATAGATCGCGTGCGTATCATTACTGGCTGTTAGCCCTGCTGTGAGTGCAAACAGGGCCTCTTTTGCCACCTCTATAACCTGTCTGCCTTTGATCCAGCTTTCGGTAGAGCGCGACGCATCAAACAAAACCGCCACGCTTAAATCACGGTCCAGCGCTCTGGACTGGATAAAGATATGGTCAGAGCCTTGCCCCATAGCCACCAGATCACACTGCGAGCGGACCATTGCATCCATGTCCAGCTCCGGCCCGTCGAGTTGCCGGTGCAAAAACTGCCGTCGGGGGTGAAGAGCTTCAAAACGGCGGGCAACGGCCCTTATCCTGCGGCGGGATGCATTATCGGGCACCCACACAGGAACGCCACTCTCTAACCGGGAAGGTGCATGCAAAATACGACAATGATCCTTCAGATAACTGCCACTGCGCCAGTCCCATTCCTTGTATAAAACCCCCTCAGACAACCGCTCCCGGTCTACATCCTGCGGAGCCAGATCAAGATCAAACTTGATTCGTGTGGCGGGAACTTTGCTGGTTTCCACTAATGACATTTCATCAAGATCATCGGCGGCCTTTTTGGCATTATCCGTGCTGTCATCATCAATGGTGCGGCGAAGATTTAGCATCTCTGCAATACTCATCACTGCTTCAAAGCGATTGTACAGCAGCGCATGCTTCTTCCTCGCCTGATCTGCATTTCGCCGTTTGGCGGTGTAGAATTTATCGCCGCCATCCTCTGCGGCGCTTGATTCAGTGTCGCTATCAGGCGCAACCCTTTTGCCGATATTGCCTGTTGATGCCTTTTGTTCCCCCCATAAAATCACGGGCATAAAGGAGCGGTATTCAGCCGGTGACTGCAGGGTATTTATGTCCGGGTTTTCTGCTTCGACCACTTCAATAAACCCGTCCCTGGGTCCGCCCAGCATGGCTAATATCGTGCGCTCTATTTTTGCCTCGATGGGCGGTAAATTACGCGCGGGCCGACATGCCCGTAAGGAATTGCACAAGCCTTGATAACTGCCATGCAGGCCCACAAACCGGCGCAATACCATATCTGTGTTTTTTTTTGCTGCCCGCAAACGCATTATATCAGCTTGCAGGTGATCCTGTGGCAATGGGTAGGGGGTGACAGAGGCACATACGGCAAAAGCGGCCAGCCAAAAATACAGGGCCTCATTTTGCCCAGGGTCTGCAAAAGAGTCTAACCGGCTAGGCAGCAACAGGTTCTCGCCATCAAAGCGCATCCCATTATGGTACGCACGACTATGGCCCAGACGTTCACGAAGCGACATACGGTAATTTACCGGGGCAGCATTTACAGCCTTGATCCCCATGGCGCCATCACCGCCCAACCCCCGAAAAAAAACACCAAGCCGATTTTTTATATCGGACAGATTGACGACGGCATTTTCATATTGTGGCGGTCCCGGTGGTGCCCCGACCATTTTATGCCAGAGCGCGCCAACCGATTCTTCCGGTTCATACCAGGCCATGCCTTACCCGATCACAGCCTGCGCCACATCCAGCAGCCCCTGACGAACCTCTGGATCGTCTGTCAGCGGCTCTACCATAGCGGCCAAAATCGCGGTTTCTATTTTCATTCCGCCAGCGATCAGCGATGCACAATAGACAATCAGCCGCGTAGAGGCACCTTCATCCAGATCCTGACCTTTTAAGGCACGGTATTGGTTGGCAAGACGAACCAGAAGCAAAGCCTTTTCTTCATCCAGACCACTTTCGCGGGAGACAATTTCTGCCTCGACTTTCGGGGCTGGAAAGTCAAAATCAAGTGCCAGAAACCGCTGACGGGTACTGGGTTTTAGGTTTTTCAGTATGTTCTGATAACCGGGGTTATAGGAGGCTACCAGCATGAAATTATCAGGGGCATGCAAGGTCTCGCCCGTACGCTCCAGTGGCAAAATCCGTCGGTCATCGGTTAATGGATGCAACACCACGGTTACGTCTTTTCGAGCTTCGACCACTTCATCAAGATAACAAATTCCGCCGGTACGTACGGCGCGGGTCAGCGGTCCATCGCTCCAGCAGGTTTCGCCGCCTTTGAGCAAATGTCGGCCAGTCAAGTCAGCCGCAGTCAGATCATCATGGCAGGCAATGGTATAAAGTGGCAAGCCCAAGCGGGCCGCCATATGGGCGACAAACCGGGTTTTCCCACAGCCCGTTGGGCCTTTGAGCAACAAGGATAGTTTGAGCGAATAGGCCGCAGAAAAAACCGCGCACTCATTACCGGTTTCCCGGTAAAAAGGCACGGTTTTCCCCGTCGTTTTGCCAAGTAATTTATCCATAGGCTCCTTTTATGTCCGAACCTTCTTCGGACCAAATATTGCGTAGATGAACATCAAGGCACCAATAACAAAGATGATGCCTGCCCCCAGGCGCATCCAGTAGAATATCCCCAGCTGATCCTGTACCGACATATAGTATTCACCATTGACCCGTTGCAGATGGGTCTGAATGATGCCGGCAAACGTCAGGGTTATGGTCATGAATGTCATGCCCCCGGCCATCAACCAGAAACTAATCATGTTGAGGATCTGGTTATATGGCTCTGACTTGCGCAAATACGGCATGGCGTAGGTTATAATGGCCAAATTCATTGACACATAGGCGCCAAAGAAAGCGAGATGTGCATGTGCAGCAGTGATCTGTGTACCATGACTATAGAAATTGACCGGTGCCAACGTGTGCATAAAGCCCCAGACTCCGGCCCCGAAAAAGGCCAGAACCGTGGAGCCCAGAGCCCACAAAATAGCGGCCTTGTTCGGGTGATCTCGTCCCCCTTTCCAGACCATCATGAAGGCAAACACCACCATGGCCAGGAAAGGTACAATTTCCAGAGCAGAAAACACCGAGCCTATCCATTGCCAATATCCAGGCGTCCCGATCCAGTAATAATGGTGGCCTGTTCCCAATAGTCCAGTAAACAAAGCCAGAGCAACGATGGTATAAACCCATTTTTCGATCACTTCGCGGTCAATACCGGTCAGCTTTAGTAACAGGAAGGCCAGAATCGCGGCCATCACAAGTTCCCAAACGCCTTCAACCCAGATGTGAACCACATACCACCAGTACATTTTATCCAATGACAGGTTGCCCGGATTATAGAATGAGAACAGGAAGAAAACGGTAATTCCCCACATGCCGATCAGCAACACATTGGATACCGCTGTTTTGCGCCCTTTAAGCACGGTCATGCTGATATTGTAGAGAAACACTAAAGCAGCAACCGCGATACCCAGTTTGACCCACAAGGGCTGTTCCAGAAATTCGCGGCCCTGTTGCCCAAAAAGGACATTGCCTTCGCCGAGATTAAACACATACGTGATAACAGCACCCAAGGTGCCGACAACCAGCAGGATTAATTGGCCATAAGCCAGCGCCGGGCTTTCAATATCCCGTTCGGATTCCTCCGGCACCAAATAATAGGAGGCACCAAAAAAGCCGAGCAGCAGCCAGACAATTAATGCATTGGTATGTACCATCCGCAAGATATTAAAAGGCAGTATCTCCGATAAAAAATTTGGGGCTACATAGACATAGCCCATAATGGCACCAACCAGCACCTGAATGGCAAACAGCCCCATGGCCGCTGCAAAATACCAGTATGCGATTTTTTGAGATTGATATTTCATTTTTCTGCCCCCTTATCCTGCATCCGTGGGCGGCCAGCCCTGGGTGTCAATTGTACTGACCCATTCCAGAAAATTGGCCAAATCGTCCAGTTCAGGATCCGTCAATTTGAAATCAGGCATTTGTCGGCGCCCCTCAATGCCCGAGGGCTGAGATTGCATCCACGCCTTGATGGCTTCCTTGGCCCCTTCAGGGTCATCCTTGCCGCCATAGCGAACAAATACATTTCCAAGCTCCGGTGCGAAATACGCGCCTTCGCCCAGGATCGTATGGCAATTAATACAGGCTTTTCGTTCCCATATGCGTTTGCCGCGTACGACCGATTCGCTTAACGTCGCCGCATTTGTAGATGTGTTTTTGATATACATATGGCTATTAACTGTAAGCCCGATGAAAATTACCAAAAAAAACAACGATCCACCATAAAATATATTACGTGCTGCCGATTTGGTTTGCATTCCGCCCTCCCAGAATCAAAGACCGCTTTATACAGGTCAGCCCCAGCTTAACCTGAATTCAGCCTATGCTGTCATGATCTTTCAGTCACCTGTGGCAATGCGTCGCAAAACGGGCTTGCCAATTGGTGTTACATGAGTATTGCTAATCAGTATTGCTGTTTTAATTGCGGGAAATTACCATGAAAAGACTAATCACATTTGCAGTTTCTGTTTTTCTTGCTACCGGCGTAACGGTTGCGGCCCAGGCATCAACGGATATGTCACAGGGTGAAAAGGTGTTTCGTAAATGCAAGTCTTGCCACTCACTTGAGGAAGGCAAGAAAAAGATCGGCCCCTCTCTGTATGGACTGTTTGGACGGACCGCAGGAACAACCGAAGGGTATAAATTCTCCGCTGCAATGATTGCCTCAGGTATTATCTGGGATGACACGTCATTAACTGAATATCTGGCGTCACCACGCACGGTCATCAAGGGAACGAAAATGGCCTTTGCCGGATTAAAGAAACCAGAAGATATTGAGGCCGTTCTGTCATATTTGCATGAAGAACTTTCTGAAGAATCTTCTGAATAAGTCTAGCCCCAAGGTGATCGTCCCGACTGCAAGTGGCCTCTGCCGTAGCAGATTATCTTTAATTCAGGCAAAGAGTTGGCCAGACAATGAACGCACCGGATTTGCCCTGACGCTAGCTTGAGGTGTTCAGGACTCTTTTTGTGCTCAGTTTTTCCAAAAATGAAGGTGCGATACGTGAGAGTATGTGTGCCAGGGTGGCTCCCTTGCCAATGGTCAGAAAATCCCGACGGCGACCGGCAGCGATAAAAATGGCTTTGGCCGCGTCATCGGCACTGATGGCTCCCTTGGCCTCGCTGCGCTGGTGCGTTGCTTTTTCTCCATGGCCACCCAATGCGTTGTCGCCAATTTTCGTATCCACATAAGACGGGCAGACAATCATTATGCCCAGACCGCGATGGCGGGTTTCAGTTCGCAGGGTTTCAAAAAAACCACGCACGGCATATTTGCTGGCGGCATAGCCAGTGCGCATAGGCAGGGGACAGAACCCGGCAACGCTGGACATGGCTATGACCTGGCCTTTGGCCCCTAAAAGAGCAGGCAAGGCGGCTTTCACGATGTTAATGGCGCCAAAGAAATTGACCTCCATCACCCGCCGTATAACGCTCAAATCCGTGTTTTCTAAAAGGCTAAGATGTGTCAGCCCCGCATTGGCAATCACCACATCAATATGCCCGAAATGCGCCAGGGTCTCCTCGACAGCCTTTGTGCAGGATTGAGGAGAGGTGACGTCACATTCCTGGACTAAAATACCTGCTCCGATTTGCCGACATGCCTTGGCGACCGCATTGGCTCCTTCCATATTAATATCCAAAATAGCAAGATTGTATCCGCCCTTGGCGTATTGCCGCGCCAGCGCCGCTCCAATGCCACTTCCTCCACCGGTGATAATAACCGTTTTGCCTTTCATGGCGCGCTCCTGTCTTGCTTTATGCTTGCCRGATAACTTTTAAAGACTTCGCTAGTGGTCATGGTGGGGGTGAAGCCAAATTCGGTTTTCAGGCGATCATTGTCCAGCACCGGTCGATAGCGTAGAAAGTCCACGCCTTCGGGGCCGCGCACAGATAGGTTTAGCGCCTTTAGCATCCTCAACACCAGWTTCAGCAACCACGCGGGTACCGGCACATAAGGCTTGCCTACCCAGTTGGCAATCTGGCGCAAACTGAGCACGCCATCACCGGCAAGGTTATAAATGCCTTCACTGTCTTTTAGAATGCCCATCACAATAATGGCGGCCACATCATCCACAAGGATCATCACGAACGGGGTGTCCGCGCCGGCGATACCGATCACCACTGGCCCCTCAAAAATTGCGCTGACCGGGCTTTTGACCTGAGGACCTAAAATGGTGCCAGGTCGTAAAATCAGTTGGCGCAATTGTGGTGATATTAGACGGGTTTTCGCCAGAAACTCCTCGACCAGACGTTTGTGCCGGGCATAGGCAAATTCCGCATTGCCGCGCAATTCATCATCTTCTTTAAGGGGTACTGGATTGTTGGCGTGATATCCATAGGCGGCCCCGCTGGAGAGTGTGATGATTTGCCCGACCCCAGCAGCAAGAGCGCATTTCACAATGTTTTTCGTACCCAGCACATCAACGCGATATTCCAGATCCGGCGAGCTATCATTGCCGGGCGAGACGATGGCAGCCAAATGAACCACGCAGTTTATGGCGTATTTGCGAAACAGGCTTTCTATTTCCGGGCTGCATATATCGTTTTCAACATAGTTGATCATGGCCATGTGCTCATTGTCAGGCACAGGGCGRATATCAAGGGCTATAATCGTACCAAAACAGTCACGGCGATGCGCCATGGCCTCCAGCAGCTTGCCACCAACAAGGCCGCCGGCCCCGGTAATCAACACATTGGGTTTTGTGGCCATTACCTAGCCCGCAGGTTCCTGGTGCATGGCCTTGAAGGTATCAAAACCTGGTGCCCAGATATGCTCTACCGGGTCAACATCCAAGTGAATAACGGCGCATTTTCCGCTCTTTATGGCGCGTTCCAGTGCTGGCTTCAGGTCTTCATGACGGTCAACCCGTTCGCCATGTGCCCCCATGGCTTCGGCCAGTTTGTCAAAGGCAATTTCGTTAAAATCTGTATTGATGGTTTCAGGTGGCGGCAAAATGCGTTTCTCCATCATGCCTTGCGGGTTCAGAGCCATGCCCTGACTGAATTTGACCATGCCCCATTGCTTGTCTACCGCCACCAGAAAAATCACTGGCATTTTATTGCGCACGGCGGTTTCGATTTCCTGCATATGAAAGCCCATCGCACCATCACCAATGATGCAATAGACCTGCCGGTCAGGAAACGCAGCCTTTGCGCCAAGGGCCTGGCCAACACCTGCACCCAGCATCCCTAGCTTGTAGGTCATCAGGTGTGCACCAGGGGTTCGGACTTCATGAAAGGACGTGCCCCAGACGGCAGTATTACCCCCATCAATGACGATCACGGCATCATCATCAAAAACCTCCTGGCAAATGAGTGGTAATTGAAATGTATGCAATGGCACATCAACCGATGACATAAACATAATGGCGGCTTCGCCATTCTCCATACGAGCCTTATGATAAGCTTGCACCCGTGTTTCATGAACGGACCCTGTACGGTTCAGCTTGCGGGCTTTAAGTTCGGCAATCAGGTCGTTTAGGAAAGTTTTTGCATCACTAAGGATGCCCAGGGTTACGGGCTTGTTCATACCGATTATCTGGGCATCACAATCTACCTGGATAAGAGCCTGATCCTCTGGCCTGGCCCAATAGGGAGGCTTGCCCCACCAGTCGGTTTCGCCAAAGCGGGTGCCAAGCGCGAGCACTACATCGGACTCATTGCGAATTTTATCAACCATTTCCGTGTGCATAAGCGGAACAGAGACTGCGCGACGCTCATCTATGGATGCGCGCCCCCCCCAACTGGTGGTGACGGGCGCCTGCAGCATTTCGGCCAGCGTGGCCAGTTCTTCACTGGCCTTTGCATGCAATACGCCTGAGCCAGCCTGGATCATCGGCATTTTAGCGTGTTCCAGCATGTCGGCGGCTTTATTGATCTGTGCCGGGGAGGGGGGCACTGGCGTAGTTGTCCGATAATTTTCTGGCTTCGTAAGAGGAGGGATTTTGGCCTCACTCGGGCTGTTGATTACGTCTTCGGGCACGGTCACATGGACGACCCCCGGGCGGCCTTCATGGGAAATTCTGAACGCCCGTCGCATAATCTCTGGAATGCGGGTGAACTCTTCTGCGGCCCCGGACCATTTGGCTATGGGTTTGATTGCACCAACCTGATTGAAATATTGAAACGTACCGCCGCGATCGGGGTTGATAATACCGCGTCGCCGCCAGCTGGTAATCACCAGCACTCGGTTACCTTCGCCATTTTCCGTGGCGATACCAGGCAGGATATTGGCCACTCCCGGCCCGTTCGAGGCGATGCATACCCCCAATTTACCCGTCAGGCGGGCATAGGCCCCCGCCATATGTGCGGCGCTGCTTTCATGGCGGGGCGTAATCAACGCAATACCATGCTTCTTGAAGGCAGCAGTCAGTTGCACATAGGTACCATCAATAATGCCAAAAACGGTGTCTACGCCTTCGGCCTTGAGCATCTGGGCGATCAGGTCGCCGCCGGTTTGTGTGTACATTATTTCACCTTTCCTTATCTATATCCATGATGACCRTGATCAGGCGCTCAAGTTGAGCAGCAGAACGCTCAACGCTGACATCTATGGTCTGGTTTAATTGCTCAAACTCCAGCCGCGCTATCAGCCCCATCAGCAGATCAGCATCCACTTGCGGTACGGGTGAGTCGCAGCGCTGGCAGAACTCCAGTGCCGGAGCGCGCATGCCTTCACGGTATGCGCGGACACGTTCAGCCAGTTCTGGCTCAAGACGCGGCTGATGAAAAAATGCCAGCTCGAACGCGAYCTCGTTACGGTGGCGGTTTTCTGGCAGACACAGAAAACTTGCAGCCAAACTTGCCAGTCGGGCTACGCCGTTTTTTGCTGACAGGCCTTTCTCTATTTCATCCAGAATGTCATAGGCCTGCTGCCATAATGCGCTAATAGCGGGAAGGCCCTGTTCCACATAACGATCAAACGTTTTCAGGATCAGGTCTAATTTGCTGGAAAAATAATACGTGGTCAGTGCTGGTGAAACTCCGGCAACCTTGGCCACCTCACGATGGCTGACCCCTTCCAACCCCTTTTGCGCAATGACAAGAAAAGCTGCATCCAGCAACGCATTCCTGGTTCGTATTCCAGCTTGTCGTTGGGCCGTATGGGGCATGTCTGCACCTTTTTCCCTATCGAAATATTTTCTAAGAGTCATATTATTGTACAATCGTACAAATAACAAGGGGCAGCAAAAATAGAAAAAATTGGATGTTATCAACTGAAAGCGAAGTGGCCTCTAAAGTCGCAGATAAAGTCGGAGATTGTACGGGGTTCCGGCGGCAATACGAGATCAGTTGGCCAGTGATATTGAACGGCCTTTTTGTGTTTTGGCATGTTAGCGAAGCGGTCCTGAACCTAATCCTGCTTTATACCCCTTCAGGGTGAAGCAGCTAAACGTAACTCCCCTAAAATATCAGTATAATCATTATCGGGTTTCCCACGCGTAAGGTTGTTCTGGCGCGCGGTTTTCCCTTTTAAATATAAAAGAGGCTGCCTATGTGCCGCAAAACCGTATTGAGTTTGAGTATAGCCATATGTGCTTTTTGGGGGCTGACGTCTGTGTCCGTCTCATGGGCACAGGAGCCAAGCATCACACTGACCGATGCTGAGCGCAATCAGGCAGCCCAGATAGGTACTTTTAAAGACGGCTTGCGTGCTAAAAATAGCGGTAATGATAAACGTGCGGTCGATATCTGGCTGCCACTGGCGCAAAATGGTCATGCCCGGGCCCAGTTCACCTTGGGCTATATGTACAGTCAGGGTATTTATTTCAAACAGGATGCGCAAAAGGCGGCCTTCTGGTGGGAAATGGCTGGTGAGAATGGTTATACCGAGGCGCAGCAGGCACTGGGCATGTTGTTGTATCTGGGCACCCCGACCGTACCCAAAAACCCGACCCGTGCCGCCAAATGGAACAAACTGGCCGCCGATGGCGGCTCGGCCTACGGCCAGCTTTATACCGGCGTTCAATATGGCATGGGCAATGGCGTCTTCAAAGACATGAAACTGGCGCAGAAATATCTGCAAATGGCTGTGGCGCAGGGCAATGTCGAAGCGGCTAAAATGCTGGCTGCGGTCAATGATGAACTGGCCTCAGGCACCGGCAGTGCTGAATATCAAAAAGGTATGATTGCCTATGCCAAGGGTAATTTCAAAAAGGCGAGGAAAATTCTGGAACGTGCCGCCAAAGCCGGGGATGCCAAATCCCAGTTTGYCGTCGGCACCATGGTTCAATTGGGACAGGGTGGCAAAAAAAGCCATAGAACTGCCGTCCAATGGTTTGAAAAAGCAGCCACGCAAAACCACCCCAAAGCACAGAGCGCCCTGGGACTTGCATATTTGCAGGGCAGGGGCGTTAAACGTGATGATGCCAAAGCGTTTGCCCTTATTCAAAAGGCTGCTGATCAGGGGGAACCTACCGCTTACGCTAATCTTGGGTTCGCCTATGCCAATGGGCGCGGCGTGACTGTGGATTATAAAAAAGCTGTCGACCTTTATGAAAAAGCGGTTGAGGCAGGCCTTCCCGCCGCGCAATTTGGGCTGGGCGATATGGTGGAAAAAGGCCTTGGCGTGCCGCAATCGGATGCAGTGGCAGCAAAACTTTACCAGATGGCCGTTGATCAGGATTACCCGGACGCSATGGTCAGTCTTGGTATTCTTGCCGTCGAGGGGCGCGGAGTTGATAGGGATGATCAACGCGCAGTGCAATTATTCCAAAAAGCTGCCGAACATGGTTCCGCTCTCGGGGCTGTGCGCCTTGGCACTCTTTATTTGTCAGGGCGCGGCGTTGCGCAAAACGCCAAGGTGGGTGCCGGTTTTATAGAGCAGGGGGCAGAGGCTGGTGACCCATGGGGCATGTATATGACAAGCCAGCTTTATCAGAGCGGTACGGGTGTAACTAAAAATAATATCACCGCGCTGGCTTGGCTCAAAAAGGCTTCCAATGCAGGCTATGCTGCTGCGCAAACCCTGCTCTCGGTAAAGTATGAATATGGTGATGGCGTTACCGCCAACGCCAATGAACGGGACAAATGGATCAAGCATGCCTCCAATAGTGGCTTTGCTGAGGCACAATACTGGCGGGCAAACTTCTATACCAGGAGCGGTAAATTCGACAAGGCTAAAGCCTGGTATGAAAAGGCCTTTGCGCAAGGGTATGAAGATGCTGGTTCTGAGCTGCGGGACATTTCCAGCGGCAAGGCGCAGGCCGATTACAAAGCCAGAAAAAAGCACAGTATGGCTGAGGCGCGAGCCCGCCGGGCAAAAGAGCGCGGCGACGATCCGTGGGGATTTAAGGCCATTAATCGGGCACGGGGCAAGGCCTGTCGCGCCAATGCCGGTAAAAGCGCATGGGGATATCACGACACAAACGGTACCTGGCGGTGTCCTTAAAACCTACGAAAGAAAGTGACTATGAATAAATTCTGGATAAAGAAACAGAAGTTCGGAACCATTGCTGGTGCGTTCTTCATGCTGGCATCCACACCCGCCTTAGCCGGTCCGTATGAGGATGCAGAAAAGGTCTTTGTCGCCAAGGACTATAACAAGGCCGTGTCGCTGTTCAGGCCGTTGGCCGAGGCGGGAAATGATGATGCGCAATGGTATATGGGTACGTTTTACCGCCGTGGGCAAGGCGTGGAAAAGTCTTATAAACAAGCTTTGTACTGGTATGGCCTTTCTGCCCGTAATGGCGATAAAGAGAGCCAGTATGAACTGGCCAAACTCTATTATTTTGGTGATGGAACAGTGAAGGATCATAAGATCGCATTTCAATGGTATCTGACCGCTGCGGAACAGGGCCACAAGAAAGCCTCTTTTGATGTTGGCTATGCCTACAAGAATGCCGATGGTATCAGAAGGTCATATAAAAAAGCCCTGAAATGGTATCAAAAAGCCTCTGATTATGGCAATGATTCAGGCAGTACATCCTTGGGTATTATGTATGAAAACGGGATGGGAACAAAGAAAGACTATCGCAAAGCGGCAAAACTTTATGCCAAGGCCGCCGATAATGGGAATGCCAAAGGTCGTGCCTTTCTGGCCGAGATGTATTATCATGGTAAGGGTGTGAAAACCRATAAAAAACAAGGTATTGAGCTTTACAARCAAGCCGCWGCCATGGGCARTGATTATGCCAAAGAGCGGCTAGAAGAGCTGGGTATAAACAACGATAAGGTRGGCGATGAAGCCTATGTCGCCTATCTGAAAAAAGATTATAAGAGCGCCATCAAAGTATGGAAAAAACGTGCCTTAAGTGGCGATGTATCCGCCATGGTYAATCTGGGGCATGTKTATAAAGGCGCAGAATCGGTTCGGGACTATAAACAGGCAAAAGCRTGGTATGAACTGGCGGTGGGCTTGGGGAATGCCGAGGCCATGGTGGCGCTGGGTGATATCTATAATTACGCTCTTGGTGTGCCCCGCAATTATGATGAAGCCTATCGACTGTATTCAAGCGCAGTTTATGAAGACGACACCAACGGCGTCTATATGTTTGCCACCATGTATGATGATGGTCACGGTGTGGAACAGGATAAAGAAAAAGCAATACAACTCTATCAGGTTGCCGCAGACATGGGCAGTTCTGATGCCCAGGACATGCTGAAATTCTATGCGAAGCGAACGGCAGAGAAGGCGCGTTGGGACCAAATGGTAGCAAACCTTGACACCATCCGACGCGAGCAAGCGCAAAGAAAACGCCGTTGTGACGAGATGTTTTTCAAGGGCACTCTGGAGGCGTCGCGGCGCAGTGGCCAGTATTACACCTACCACTATATCACCCCGCCAGAGTGTTGATGGATTTAAAAGCTGGCGTACGCATAAATAAAAAAAGAGAGTATGATGAGCACGTTCAACAAACTGATCCTGATGGCGGCGGTCTTGCTGCTACCTGTCTTTTTTACACCCTATGCGATAGCAGGGCCTTATGAAAATGCGATAAAGGCCTATCAGGTCAAAGATTATGAAAATGCGGCAAAATGGTTTGAAAAAGCTGCCCTTATAGGGAATGCAGAGGCCCAGCATAATCTGGGTGTGTTTTATGATAATGGTACAGGCGTGACACAGTCCAATGCTCAGGCCTTTAAATGGTATATGGCTGCCGCCAAACAGGACATGAAGCAATCGCAATATAATATTGGCCTGATGTATGACAATGCTCAGGGCGTTGAAAGGTCCCCAAAAAAGGCCGCCTATTGGTATGAAAAAGCCGCCATGCAAGGCATGATGGACGCACAATACAATCTGGCTAGCATGTATGAAAATGGTGAAGGCGTTGGCCAGTCCTACAGCGAGGCCCTGAAATGGTACATCAAAGCCGCAGAACAAGGCTATGCCGCCGCCCAGCACAATCTGGGAGTGATGTATTATAACGGGCAAGGGGTGGAGGCCAATGAAGACGCAGCCCTAAACTGGATTAGAAAAGCCGTCGCGCAAGGCTATGCCGATTCCATTGCCGCTCTGGAACAACTGGGCGTGGAGTAAGGCTGTTATGATGATCACATCACGCAGAATATGCCGTATTTTATCTGGAACAGCCCCTAAACAAAAAACAATGGCGGTGCTGTCAGACTAAAGCGAAGTGGTCTCTAAAGCTGCAGATTGTGTTTTATTCAGGCGGCGAGTTGGGCCCATTCGGCCAGTGCCGTCCTACGATTTCCGAATTGCACTGGAAAACACAGGTCCGAACCAGTTCCACCAATACCGTACCGTCTCGAACGTGATGTAAATACCGCGCTCATGCAGAAAACCTTCAACCTTGCGAAGGGTAAAAGGGAAGCCGATATACATCATCACCGCAACTGGTTGATCTGGGATGACGTTTAAAAAAAGAGGCGGGCATTTCTTATCCCAGCAATCTACGAAATCAGGTTTCCGTCTTCAAGCCGTTTTGCTCTGATAGAGCCTCACGGCCTAATGCTTGACAGTAAATATAAGTMGTACAAATAAAATTATKTATTATTTTCTATCTCCTGAAATTACGGCACTATATGATAAATAGTATTTCCTGATTGACGTCGCGAGAACTCCGTAGCAAGCAACACCGGAGACCGTGAGCGTTGATGTACTGATTTATATTATGTCCTCAGCGGCATCAGTTCAGGAAGTGGAATTTAATGACCACATCGTGTAACTTGTACTTCCGACTACGCATATACTGAGACAGAGCATGCAACAGGAGGCTAACATGAAGCATTTAAAATGGGAAAAGGGGAACCGCATGTACCGTTTAATRTGGTGTCTGGGCATAGCGATAATAATAGCTGCCATGGCCAGTCACGCCCCCGCACAGGTCGTCAGGCCAGAGGTCCAAAAAGCCAGAGCTGTTTACACGAAGGCGAAAAATGATTTTTTGCAGACCAAAGAGACCGTGCTGCGCCTGGAAAAGGAAATCAAGGCCCTGAGGGAAGCCAGGCCACGCCCGGAACTCATGTTAGCTACGCCGTCAAACCGGGATGAGGTTGAAAAGCACAGGCAGCAGTTTCTCAAAAACATGCAGGCCTATGACGGAAAACGGGCAAAGCAGTTCCTGCAATATAATGAAGCCATTGAGCGGTTAAACGAGTCACAAAAGGCGCTTTCAAATGCCGAGCAGGCCTTGCAACTTGCCATCTGGTACACACCGCCGCCTATTCTGCAAAGCGTATCCTTGCGTACGAAAACATATAGAGAAGTTTATGCCGCTGAATGGAAAAATGGCATTTCAGACGACTTGCGACAAAAAATTGCTGAGCAACAGCGATTGCTGAATATGGTTGAAGTTCGGATTGAAAAGCGCATGGCAGACAGAAAACCTTTTGTCGWACAACTCAAAACGTACAACGACACCTATATCGAGAACGCGGATGCGTACACCAACAACACCTATTGGGAAATCGGGGCCACATCGTTTATCGAAGGCGCGGGCATGATTGCCCAGGTCTTTATGGGCGACGAACCTGGTGCCGCCGTCGAAATGTCCGTCTTGGTCGGTGCGGCTTTTGCCAAATGGGCGGTTAATACCAAGCCTGATTACGACTATGTAAGAGATTTGCAAAAGTTCATGAAGACTGGCGATGCGAGCACGCAGGACAGTAATGAAACCTTCACGGACTACTTTACTGGCGATGTCATAGAAACAGTGATCAGCCATCCCTCGGAACTGGTCGCCAAGTGTCTTCATTTGGGTTTGTCCAGCGCCGATGGTATTGGGCAAAACGTAATGGAGGAGCTAGTCTCCGATACCGTTGGCAAGGGGGCTGCCAAAAGCATCGGATTTGGCATGGCGGTTTCGGTAATCAAGGGGATGGTTGGGGATTATTTTCGACATGAAGCAGACATAGCCAAGAGAGCGAGTTTCGAAGCTTTTGTTGGCGGCGCGTTTATTCAGAACGTATTAAACAAGAGCTATCAGCGCGATGCGCCCTATTTCAAGGCCAGGACACAACTCAGGCACAATATTCTTGAACTGACACAACAGGCGAACTGCGCAAAGAACACCTGGACCAAAACGGTAAGCCAATCCAGACCCTTGATCAGCACGGACCTTAAGGACGGCATGCAGCTATCCCTCACCTTCTCTTCGCCTATAAACAACCTGCCCAAGGTTAGCGTGCAGGGGGTCAAGATCGTCGTCAAACCCGGCAGCGTATTGCCCACAACAAGTTTTTCTGGAAAGCTGGTTGTTCCTGCCCCGCTAAAAGATGGCACCTATGACTATCATCTTGCCGTAAGCGTGCGAACGCCTGATCTTTTCGATGGCGACCCCATAACCATCGCAACATTTGACCCCAGGAAATCTGTCTGGGATCAGACGGAACCGGTCGATAAAGGGCATGTCATCAAGGTGGTCAGCCACGAAGAACTTATCAAGGARCTCAAAGYCTACAAGAAGGAACTGCAAGACTATATCGCATACATCGACAAGCGCTTTGGATACAATTCAGAGGCCAAGGCATTCATCCTCAACAGCATGCAGCAATCCGGTGTCGATGTGGCCGCAAGAAAAAACAGAGACAATGAATGGTGGGTGGGAGCCGCAGGCTGGAATTGGCAACTGAGCAATATCTCAGTAAAAAATTACCTCAACGAGCATGTGTCGGCGATCAGTGACAGCATAAATGACCTGCCTGGTATGAGCAATATTAAAACCGGGGAAATCCAGCAATTTCGTACCGGCATGGATACTCTCAGGGCCTATATGACAACCACCAAAGCGGCCTTTCAAGACTGTTGGCTAATTCACTCTACTGAAGCAAGTTTGCTGAGAGACAAACATGAGAAAGTATACAAACAATCTACGGACACGTTCAGTCAATATATGGACAAGGCCCTAGCCACTGATGGAGGGGATATTGATAAAAGTTTATATGTTATTAGCCAAAAACTTGATGAACAAGCTCGAGAAATCAATAAAGAGGCCGATAAACACCGCGAAATTTCAAAAGCCTGTTTGAAGGATGTTGAAGTAGATCCCAAGAAATTTCCCGCTTTTGCGTCTTTGTCGAAATTACGCAAGAGCAGCAAATAGCTCGCTCGGATTTTCCTCATGAGTGCTCATGTGCCGCTTTAAGTCTGGTCAAGGTCGTGAACATAGCCTGGCATTACGTAAGACATAATTTTTGGTTGAATCATTTTAATGGTGAATAAATTAAGCCATGTCCTCCCCAACAAAACTGTCCGCCTTTATATGAAGTGGGACAGATTTCCCTTTGAGCGTTGCTAGGGTTTTGCTCATCGTCTGTGTTGGTATTAAGCGACGGTTTTGCGGTATTGCAAGCGCCGATGTTGGTTTGTTAGTTATTTGATTTTTCTCCTTTAGTTCAAGATTGATTGCCCGCGTCCGAAGTAGCCGTCAGCAGTATGCGGTTTTTTCAGGGTTTGATGCCAGCGTTCCATCTTGCCCTTGGTTTGTGGATGGTATGGCGTGCCCCTTGGTTTATGCCGCATATTGTCCTGATCGCACCCAGGTGCCTGTAGAGCTAGCTCCAGGGTTTGGGTGACATCAGAGGTCTTCATCGTGGTGCACAGCTTCCAGGCAATGATGTAGCGGGAGAAGTCATCCAGAATGGTCGACAGACACATCCAGCCCCAGCCGATGACCTTGGCACTTTCTCACTTTTACGTTTCTGTCTCATCTTTCTCTCCGTGAGATCAAGATGAACAAAAACCCTCCCTTAGCGCAGGCCTAAATCAGATCCATAAGAGCTGACGGGGGGCACTCTATATTAAACAAAAAATAATGGCGGATGGGGAGTCCGACATAGGTATATTCATCAAAGCCCGTTAATGGTTGATAAACTGTATAAAATAAAGGTTTATGCACATTTTCCGTTCACTCATGGTTGTTGACGTTCCCACATAATCGCCTCAAAGTGTGGGAACAAATGAGGGAACGAGAGAGTTGGTATGGGTAAACTCACTGCATTGGGTGTGAAGGCAGCCAGGAAGCCTGGTCGTTATCAGGATGGCGATGGGCTAATCCTGTTGGTTAAACCATCGGGCTCGCGGTCCTGGTTGTTGCGTATTCAGGTTGATGGCAAGCGCCGCGACTTTGGTTTGGGTTCTGCTTCAGAGGTTTCTCTCGCCGAAGCACGGGACAAGGCTGATGAAACCCGCAAGATGTGCAGAAGCGGAATAGACCCTGTCGCTGCGAAGCGTGCGGCCAAGGCCGCTAATCAGGAAGTACCAACATTTGCCGAAGCGGCAGA
>NVVU01000047.1 GCA_002733485.1 Robiginitomaculum sp. | reverse complement strand
CGCCTATTGCGATGGCCAGTTTGGCGTAAAGGGCCGTTATGTAGGCGTGCCCACGGTGATTGGCGCCGGTGGCGTGGAGCGTATTCTCGAAATTTCGCTAAATGCCGATGAACAAACCATGTTTGATAATTCTCTGACCGCCGTTGAAGGCCTGATCGAGGATTGCATCAAGCTTGACCCAAGTTTGGGGTAGAGCTTTAGGACAACGCTATCTTGGATGATGCCAACGGCCTTCCTCTCCCAGGGGAGAGGATTGAGGTGAGGGGTTACTGATTCCCAGGATTCAACTTAGGAAAAATTCTAGGAAAATTCTGCTCTAGTAAATAATAATATTCTTCGTAAAAACTTTGCAGCGCATGCATTGCTGTATGAACATTGCTTGGGCCAAAGGATTCTAAAGCTCTATCCATTTTCATGTTTCTGCCTACCGATGGTCTTAGTCTCCAGTACGATTTAATGAACACAGGCTTGATTTGCGTTTCTAGAAAAAAACCCTCTGCAGCCTTTCCTGTAACTGGATCGTCATGCCTGAATGGATCTCTTGAAGGTGTACTCTGATGTGCCCCTAGATTTACAGGTGCAGTTTGTGCATGCCCGATAATGGATGTTTTTAAATTATGGATAGCATTGAACAATGCGCATTTTTCTAAAATAAAATACAATTTTTTAACTTCTATATTAATTTCTTCAATTGAAAGCTTATCTAAGCATGGGGTACGTTTGCACGTATCTTTAAAAATAATATTTGATATATTTTTTGCTTCCTCACACCGTATATCCACATAATCTAATTGGTGCGTGAGGTTGTCCTTAATCAAAATAATTCGAAATTCATTCTGCTTAAAATATTTTGGATGTTTTATAAAAGGATTTCCTTGAAAAACTTCTCCTCCATCATATTTTCCTTGGTTTTCTTTATAGACAACTTGACCGGCATGAAAGTTATCAAAATACTCTCTAACGGGGACGTCAGAGCCACCCGACCCCAAGCCTTGCACTACACCATGATTCCAAATCAAATTGGCAAGTGCATTTATATCGCTAAATGAAATGCATGCGGAATATTTTGAAAATGAGTCATCACCACAAAATACTTCAGTCAGCTCGTTAAGTTCACCTACTGAAAATGATAAAATATAGCATGGGAAACGGTTTATAAAAATCCCACTATTAATGATAATTTCACCGCCACCATCGACACGGCAGCCAAATTTAGCTGTTTCTCGCTCAAATTCTTCGATTTCAGACTCTGATACAATTGAACGATCAAAAACAAGGTTTTCTGCTTCAGTCACGCCTATAGCTTCATATTTATCACCAATATTATCATCGCCAGTGGCATAATCTAACAGTCTATAGTAAGTGTCGCCGCCAAATCGAAAACTACCTTCAGAAAGAAGGTCAGCGTGCTCATGGTGCAAAAATTTGTATAGCTTCAATTTTGACTCCATAAACGGCTTAGTGCTTTCTCAGAATATCTGAATTACCCATCGCCTTGACGGCTTCATAGCAATGGCAGTCGGTGGTGTGGTCATTGACCATGCCGACTGCCTGCATAAAGGCATAAACGATGACGGGGCCGCAGAATTTATAGCCGCGTTTTTTTAAATCCCTGGCGATGGTTTCGGACAGGTCTGTCTTGGCGGGCACATCGTCATTGGTTTGCCAGGTGTTCTGGACCGGCTTGCCGCCAACAAAATCCCACATATAGGTGGAAAAATCTTCGCCGCGTTCCGCCATGGTCAGATAGATTTTGGCTCCATTAATGGTGGCTTGGCATTTCAGGCGGCTGCGGATGATACCGGCATTGCCAAGCAGGCGCTCCATATCCGCATCGCCGTAAGCTGCAACTTTGACCGGATCAAAGCCGTCAAAGGCCTCGCGAATGCTGTCCCGTTTGCGTAAAATGGTTATCCAGGAAAGCCCGGCCTGCATACCATCCAGCACCAGTTTTTCCCAAAGTGCGCGGCTGTCATATTCGGGAACGCCCCATTCGGTATCGTGATAATCGCAATATAGCGCATCATTTGGTGGCACCCAGGTGCAACGGGTAGGGGTCATGATTGATTTTCCGGCAGGGTCAGGGTCAGTGGCACGCCATCGGCGGTGATCAGGGTGCAGGCCTCCAGCGCCTTTTCCAGCCGGTCGGTGCGCACGAGGGCCAGCGCCTGTTCTTGCCCTGCCGAGGAGCGTACATCGCCAAGGCGGGCATCGCCGGCCATGATGATGGTGCCATTGGCCGGGGCCGGGCCGTCAAAGCTGGCCAGCGCCATGCGCTTGCGAATGGTACCGCGCCGTTTCATGCGGCTGACCACTTCCTGGCCGACATAACAGCCTTTGCGAAAGGCCACGCCGTTTTGCAAATCCATATTGATGTCGGATGCAAAGACTTCTTCCATGCCAAAGTCGGCGCCTTGGTCAGGCACACAGGCCGCAATGCGATCTGCATCATAATCGGGCGGGGCCATAGGCAGATCGCCTTTGGGCAGAATCGCACGATTGCCAAGATGCGGTGATCGTGGATCGGTAAACCCGATCGTTTTATCGCCTAGGGCGACCATAAAATTTGCGCTTTGATCTTTGATGTCGACCTTGGCGCGCAGACGAAACATGCGCAGGCGGCGCATCAGATCGCTTGCGGTGTCGGCGTGCACGTCCAGCCAGTAGCCGCCATCATCACGATTGCTGATGAAAAATGTGTGCAGGACTTTGCCTTGCGGGCTAAGCAGCGCCGCGTAAATCAGGCCCTCTTTGCCAAGGCGTGTTATGTCATTGGTGATCAGGCCTTGCAGGAAATCACTGGCATCCTCGCCGGTAATGGCAAGGACGGTACGGGGGCGGGGGGGTGCGAAAGTGCTCATATGGGTTATATTCGCTTTCCAATCCYGTTTCGCAAGGCGAGTCGCAACAAATGTCTGAAACTTTTGATATGCTCATTACCGGCGGCACGCTGGTCAATCATGATGGTGTGGGGCTCGGCGATGTGGGAGTTAGGGATGGCAAAATCGTCGCCATTGGTGATCTGAGCCGTGCCGATGCCGGAGAACGCGTGGATGCCACGGGCCTGCATGTCCTGCCCGGCGTGATTGATACTCAGGTGCATTTTCGCGAACCTGGGCCAACCCACAAGGAAGACCTTGAAAGTGGCTCCCGCGCGGCGGCTCTTGGCGGCGTGATCGGGGTTTTTGAAATGCCTAATACCAGCCCCACCACCTCCAGCGTAGAGGCGYTGGARCACAAATTATCRCTGGCCAAAGGGCGSATGCATTGCGACCACGCCTTTTACGCCGGGGCGACCAATGACAATGCCGATGTGCTGCCCGATCTGGAACGCCTTCCCGGTTGTGCCGGGGTAAAGGTGTTTATGGGTGCTTCCACCGGCTCGCTTCTGGTGGCCGATGATGAAGGGGTGGCCCGCGTTCTGGCTGCCATATCGCGCCGCGCCGCSTTTCATTGCGAGGACGAGATGCGCCTGAACGATCGCAAAAAACTAGCCGTGGCCGGGGATTGGTCCTCCCACCCGGTCGTGCGTGATGCCAGGGCAGCATTGCTGGCCACCCAGCGTTTGATTCGGTTGGCGCGCGAGGCCGGCAAGCGGGTGCATGTACTGCATGTCTCCACCGCCGAAGAAATGGTATTTTTACAAGCACACAAGGATATCGCCACGGTGGAGGTGACGCCGCAACATCTGACCCTGCGTGCACCGGATTGTTATGAACAGATGAAAGGGCGGGCGCAGATGAACCCGCCCATACGCACCAATGATCATCGCACGGCGCTCTGGAGTGCACTGCGCCTTGGGCTGGTTGATGTGATCGGATCTGACCATGCGCCCCATACGCTGGAAGAAAAGGCAAAGCCTTATCCTGCCTCACCTTCGGGCATGCCGGGGGTGCAAAGTCTGGTGCCGATCATGCTGGATCATGTCAACAAAGGCCGCCTCAGCCTGCAACGTTTTGTCGATCTTACCAGTGCCGGACCAAAGCGCATTTTCGGGTTAGCGGGCAAGGGTCGCATGGCCATAGGCTATGATGCCGACTTCACACTGGCCGATATGAAGGCAACACGAAAAATCACCGATGCGGACAGCGCCAGCAAAAGTGGATGGACGCCTTTTGATGGCAGATCCGTTACCGGTTGGCCCATGGCAACCATCATTCGTGGCCAGGGCGTGATGCGTGATGGGGCACTGGAAAATACGGGCAGAGGTAAGCCAATCTATTTTGAAGAAGCCTTGGCGGAAAAATAATCATAAAATAGGTTTGCCGATGGCAGGGATTTGAGCTAATCAACCTATGGGGGTCAGGAAGGTTCCTGACAGGAGAAAAAAATGAAATATAAAATTACAACTGTATCCATGATTATGGCATTGGCATTTTCCGGGACAGCCATTGCCGGATCAATTGACGAAGACATGCACGGCGTTTGCATGAAAGATAAAGCCAATTCGGACGAAAGCTGTTCATGCGCCGTTGATCTGGTGAAGTCCCATATGGAAACGGATGACTACACTTTGTTGCATGCCTTGGCGACCACCGAAGAGGGCAGTGATGACCGAAACAGCAAACTGGCCGCTTTGGGTGCCACGCCTGAAAAAATGCAGGGCATGAGCGAAAAGTTCAATTCCATGGCCGGGGATATGAAATCAAAATGCAACGTCACCATCAATAACAATGAAGGTGAAGATGCGGACTAACGCACTGTTTACTATTTAAAATTTAAGGGCCGGAGGGGAAACCTCCCGGCCTTTTTAATTGACCGGACCTTGACGCATGGAGAATTCCCCCCGGCGAACGCGGGCCGGCAAACGGTTGGCCATTTCGGCCACTATGTCTTCGCCGTAAACGTCGATCAGGTCCGCAAAGGCGGCAAATATAGCCGATGTGGCGATTTGCTCTGGCGCACACCCGCGCACCAATGCTGTATCCCAGGCATCCAGAATTAAATCCAGTGCCTGATCTTTTTGCTCGTTTTTTGGTAATTCTGCTACAGCTTCGCCCTTGGCGCGCATTGGCCCCACCCCTTGTTATCCATTCACCTGTCCGGGCGATTTTTCGCCTCTTGACGGTTATGGATATAGCTCAATGTAGATAAGGATCTGCTAACGCGGTCGTTAAAAATTGACCTTGTTCTGCCTTTAGGCGTTTTTGCGCCATGATCTGGCTTACAGTGCGCGGTGTGCATCGGGGGAATGCGCGTTTTTGCTGGCGAAACCCATGATTAAATGCAGAGACCAAATCTTTCCGTTCATACGCGCTAAGCGGTTCTAATTGCAGCATTTCTGCCATGTGCTCCCGCCAACTCTGATCCAGGCGCCCGGCACATGTAATGGTCAGATAATGCATGGCTCCCAGCGTATCGGCCAGAAACAGGCGATTGCTAGTGGTGTCCGGCGGGCGCTGAATTGCCGGTTTATCCTTCGCCAAGGCAGGAGGCGTGTAAGCCGTCGCGCCCAGAAGGACAAGTATGAAGACGATAATGCCTTTATACATAATACCGGCGAATGCTGGTGAATGACCAGATGAAGGCTACAATCCAGCCAATGAAGGTCCAGCCTAAAAGCACGTTCAATAAAAAAATAGCGCCCGCATTATGATGGCCACGGATCAGGGCAATGATCCAGGGTAAAAAATAGAGCAATAGCGGAACTAGAGCGAATTCCATCGCGGTTCTCCAATTCTATTGCCCCTCAGCAGAATCAATATAAGGGCGCGGCCTGCTCTCGTAAAGGTGAATGGTTCGTGTTTGCGCAATGGCCTAAACTTGTCTCCAGCACATGAGAGGTCGTCATGAGAATTTTAGCCCTGTTTATTTTCCTGTTTGGAATGGCTGGCCCACCAGCACTGGCCGGGCCGCCCCGCAAGATGATGAAGGCATGGCCAAAAACAGATTTTGAACGCTCCAGTATTGATTTTTCATCGATTATGGCCGGGGGGCCTCCAAAAGATGGCATCCCTTCCATTGATCAACCCAAATTTATTGCCGTTTCGACTTCGGATTTGCCGGGGAACGAACCGGTGGTTGGTCTGATGGTGAATGGCGTGGCGCGGGCCTATCCCTTGCGCATTTTGACCTGGCACGAAATCGTCAATGACGAAATTGGCAGGGTCCCGGTGATTGTCACCTATTGCCCCCTTTGCAATTCAGCCATTGTTTATGACCGCCGTATCGAAGGGGAGGCGGGCGCGCCGACCTTTGGCACGTCGGGCATGTTGCGAAATTCAAACCTGATTATGTATGACCGGGCCAGCGAAACCTGGTGGCAGCAATTTACTGGCAATGCCATCGTCGGCCGGTTCAATAAAATCAAACTAAAAACCCTGCCATCGCGCCTGGAATCTTTTGCGCGCTTTAAAAAGCGCTTTCCCAAAGGACAGGTTCTGGTGCCAAATGACCCCGGTGCGCGCCCCTATGGACGCAACCCTTATGCAGGTTATGACAGTGCGGTAAAACCATTTTTATATCGCGGCGATTTGCCCAAGAACATAGAACCGATGATGCGCGTGGTGGTGGTGGGTGATACTGCCTATGGCCTGAGCCTTATCCGGGACCAGCTAAGCCTAACCGATGGGGATGTTCGGCTTATCTATGAGGGCGATCATGCCTCAGCGCTCGACCAGAAAAGCATTAAAGACAGCCGGCCGGTGCCCGGAGTTTCAGTGCAAAAACGCAGGTCAGACGGTGTTTGGGTCGAGGTCCCCTATGATGTTACATTTGCCTTTGTATTTCATGCCTTTAAGCCAAAAGGAAAATGGAAACTGGCCCTATAATCAGAGCGAAATTTCTGTTAGGTGATGATTTTTTGTTGCACTGCGCCATTTGGCGATTTATGCCCTGTGTATGGATACGAAAAACACCGTGCAACCACCCGCAGACTATGTGCAATGGTCCAATGAGGACCGTTTTGAGCATATCAACGGGCCTATTTTTATCCACAAGAATCACAAACCGGAGCCGGGGCAGGGCCTGATAAAGTTTTATGCCCAAAAGAAGCACTGTAATGGCGGCGGCGCAGTGCATGGCGGCATGTTGATGACCTTTGCCGATAGCGCGCTGTTCGCCATATCCAAGCATGCCTTTGAGGGCGATCACGGCGTTACCGTGACCATGAATAACGAGTTTGTTGCCGCCGCCTGGCCAGGCGACTGGATTGAGGCCGAAGGTGAATTGGTCCGTAAAACCAAATCCGGCCTGATGTTTGTGCGTGGCAAATTATTCTGTGGCGACAAAACGATTTTACTGTTTTCCGGCCTTCTTAAACGCATTGAGACAAAAGGCATGTAACCCCTAGCCGGTCATCATCCAGATTGCCAATAGCGCAAAGCCGGAACAGACGACCAGAAAGCCGCTGATCAACAGAACGATCTGGTGCGGAATAAGGGTGATGTCCAAATTTTTCAGTTTTTTGCACAGGCCCGTATAGCGCCACGCCGCCAGCAGGAATGAGAGCGCAGCCAACAAAATCAACAAGGACGCGATGGCCCGCACTGTCCATACCGGTACAGAATTATCGATAAACTTGGCAATGCCCAGCGCTGCAGCCAGACTGGCTAGCCCGGTGCGCACCCATGACGCATAGGTGCGTTCACTGGCTAGCGCAGTGCGGTCCTGCGCTAGTTCCTCGCGCGTATCGATAGGCGTGGCCGGGCTGTTTTCGGTGGGCATTATCCTAATCCAGTAATTTTTCGCGCAATATCTTGTTCACCGCCTGTGGGTTGGCTTTGCCCTGGCTCGCCTGCATCACCTGGCCCACAAACCAGCCGAGCGTCTTGGGCTTGTCCTTGACCTTGGCGGCCTGACCCGGATTGGCAGCAATAATCTCATCAATCATCGCCTCAATCGCGCCGGTATCGGTGACCTGTTTCAAGCCGCGCTCTTCCACGATGGCTTCGGGATCGCCGCCCTCGGTCCAGCAGATTTCAAACACCTGTTTGGCGATCTTGCCGGAGATCACATCCTTGGCGATCATCGCGACAATGGCGCAATTGGCTGCTGCAGAAACCGGACAGTCATTGATGTCCACATTTTCCTTGTTCAGCTTGCCAAAGACCTCGTTCAGCAGCCAGTTGGCGGCAAGTTTTTTGTCATTGCCTTTGGCAACCTCTTCATAATAGGCGGCTTTTTCGCGGTCGCTGACCAGAACGCTGGCATCATATTCAGAGAGGCCAAAATCCTTCACATAACGCGCTTTTTTCTCATCGGGCAATTCAGGCAGGTCAGCCTTGATACGCGCCAGCCAGTCTTCGCTAAGCTTTACGGGCAGTAGGTCAGGGTCAGGGAAATAACGGTAATCATGGGCATCTTCCTTGGACCGCATGGTCCGCGTTTCGCCGGTATCGGTATTATAAAGCCGGGTTTCCTGATCAATTTCACCGCCACCTTCGAGTATCTGGATCTGGCGGCGGGCTTCATATTCAATGGCTTGCTGGATGAAGCGCATGGAATTGAGGTTCTTGATTTCGCAGCGTGTGCCCAACTCGCCGCCCGGGCGGCGCACAGAGACATTCACATCGGCGCGCAAATTGCCCTTTTCCATATCGCCATCACAAGTGCCCAGATAGCGTACCAAAGACCGTAATTTACGCACATAGGCGGCCGCCTCGCGGGCCGAGCGCATATCAGGCTTGGAAACAATCTCCATCAGGGCCACGCCGCAACGGTTCAGGTCCACATAGGTGGCATTGGGGTCCAGATCATGGATGGATTTGCCCGCATCCTGTTCCAGGTGTAACCGTTCAATGCCCACAATGATGCTGTCCCCATCATCCAGCTCTACCTGCATTTCGCCCTCCCCAACTATGGGGTGGTATAGCTGGCTGATCTGATAGCCCTGGGGCAGATCCGGATAGAAATAGTTTTTACGATCAAAGCGCGAAAAAGCATTGATTTTCGCCTTCATCCCCATGCCGGTTCGTACCGCTTGCTCCACGCAATACTCATTAAGAACCGGCAACATGCCGGGCATGGCCGCATCGACCAAAGATACTTGGGTGTTTGGTTCGGCGCCATATTTAGTGGCAGCCCCGGAAAAGAGTTTGGCCTTGGAGGCTACTTGCGCATGGATTTCTAGCCCGATGATGATTTCCCAATCGCCGGTCTCAGTGGTGATCCAGTCTGATTTGTCGGCTACACGTTCCGCAGTAAACATTTTTCTTTCCGTTTCTTTTTTCCCTCTCCTTGGGGAGAGGGTTAGGGTGAGGGGATCTATTTTTCCTCACCACCACTTGCTGGGTTTGGCGTTAAAGTCTGCAGCACGTTCCAGCGCGCCACCAACGGCAAAGCAGGTTTCTTCATCGAGCGCCTTGCCAATGACCTGAAGGCCAAGCGGCAGGCCCGTATTATCAAGGGCTGCAGGCACCGAAATGCCCGGCAGGCCAGCCAGATTGGCCGTTACCGTGAATATATCGTTCAGATACATCTGCACCGGATCATTCAGGCGCGCGTTAATGCCAAAAGCGGCGCTTGGTGCGGTGGGCGTTAAGAGTGCATCGCATTGCGAGAAAGCGTTTTTAAAATCCTCGGCGATGCGGGCGCGTACCTTTTGCGCGCGGATGTAATAGGCATCATAAAAACCAGCCGAAAGCACATAGGCCCCCATCATGATACGACGACGAACTTCCTCGCCAAAGCCTTGCCCACGGGTTTTTTCGTAAGTTTCGGTCAGGTCTGCGCCCTCAACGCGAACGCCATAGCGCATGCCGTCATAACGGGCGAGATTTGATGAGGCCTCGGCAGGGGCAATGATATAATAGGCAGGCAGCGCGTATTTGGTATGGGGCAGGCTTACATCAATAATTTCGCATCCCTCTGCACGCAGCCAATCCATGCCATTGGCCCAGATTTTTTCGATCTCGGCAGGCATGCCCTCAACCCGGTATTCCTTGGGAATGCCAATGCGCAGGCCTTTCAGCGAGCGGGTGCACGCGGCGGTAAAATCAGGCACATCAGCTTTCAAAGATGTAGAATCTTTGGGGTCATGGCCAGACATGGAGCGCAGCATAATGGCGGCATCTTCCACGGTGCGGGTGATTGGCCCTGCCTGATCCAGCGATGAGGCAAAGGCCACAATGCCCCAGCGTGAACAACGTCCATACGTGGGCTTTATACCCACGGTGCCGGTAAAGCTGGCCGGCTGGCGGATGGAGCCGCCGGTATCAGTAGCTGTGGCCCCAAGACATAAACCAGCCGCCACGGCGGCAGCAGAGCCACCAGAGGAGCCGCCCGGCACCAGTTTTTGATCGCCACCTTTGGCGCGCCAGGGATTAACTACGGGACCAAAGGCGGAATTTTCATTGGATGAGCCCATGGCAAATTCATCCATGTTCAATTTGCCCAGCATCACCGCACCATCGTGCCAGAGATTTGAACTGACTGTGCTTTCATAAGATGGCGTAAAATCACCCAGAATTTTACTGCCCGCTGTGGTGCGCACGCCTTTTGTGCAAAAGAGATCTTTAATGCCAAGTGGAATGCCCTCCAGAGGACCGGTTTCGGCGTTTTTGCGCCGTTCATCCGAGGCATCGGCCATGGCCAGTGCCTGATCTGTGGTGGCGATGAGATAGGCATTCAGGGCCTCGGCCCCGGCCATGGCATCTAGATGGGCCTGGGTTAGCTCGCGTGAGGAAAAATCTTTATTGGCGAGACCTTTGAGGGCGGCTGCCAGGGTAAGTTCGTTTAACGCGGTCATTATTCTACTGCCTTGGGCATTACAAAAAAGCTTTCTTCGGTTTTGGGCGCATTGGCCAGCACGTCGTCGCGAATATTACCATCGGTGATGATATCTTCGCGGGTCGGCGTGGGGACATCCTCGACCGAAGCCATGGGGGCGACACCTTCTACATCCACCTCGTTTAGCTGTTCGATCCAGCTCAAAATCCCGTTGAGTTCATCAGCCAGCGGGGCAAGGCGGTCTTCGGCCACTTCTAGGCGGGCCAAATGCGCAATCTTGCGGACAGTTTTCGCATCTACAGACATGGGAAATCCTTAAAAACCTGTGCAAGTGGCTGGCCTAACAAAGCATGCGCCAAAGGGCAAGCGATCCGGTACATTCACGACAGCTTGCCTAAGCGGTTCAGGCACGCTAGAGGATCTCTTTGCATGACCAAAAGCTATAAAGATACGTTCACCGGCCCGCATTTACTGGGCATAGCCGGATTAAACCGGCTGGAGGTGGAATCCCTGCTGGATCGCGCCGAAGGCTTTGTGGCGCTGAACCGCCGCCGCGACAAGCATCTGGACATCTTAAAAGGCCGCACGCTGGTCAATCTGTTTTTTGAGCCATCCACCCGCACCCAAAGCTCGTTCGAACTGGCGGGCAAGCGCCTCGGCGCCGATGTGATCAATATGGCCATAAAAACCTCGTCCGTGGCCAAGGGCGAAACCCTGATTGATACGGCGGTGACGCTAAACGCCATGCACCCGGATTTACTGGTGGTACGCCACAGCGCATCCGGGGCTGCGGCGTTGTTAAGCCAGAAGGTGGATTGTGCCGTTATCAATGCCGGGGATGGCACCCACGAACACCCGACACAGGCGCTGCTGGATGCCCTGACCTTGCGGGCGCATTTTGGAGATCTGGCCGGTATTCGAATCGCTATTTGCGGTGATGTCGTGCACAGCCGTGTGGCGCGATCCGATATCACACTTCTGACCCTGATGGGGGCCGAGGTGCGCCTGTGCGCACCGCCAACCCTGTTACCGGCCAGTGCCGCCGAATGGGGAATAGAGGTTTTCCATAATATGGGTGAAGCGCTGGACGGTTGTGATGTGGTGATGGTGCTGCGCCTGCAAAACGAGCGCATGACCAGCGCTTGTGTGCCTTCGACGCGGGAATATTTTCGTTATTACGGCCTGGATCGGGCGAAACTCTCAAATGCCAAAAAAGGCGCACTGGTTATGCATCCCGGACCTATGAACCGGGGCGTTGAAATTGATTCGGAAGTTGCCGACGATCCGGCCATCAGCCTGATTACAGAGCAGGTAGAATCCGGAGTTGCGGTGCGCATGGCCGTGCTGGCCGCGCTGGCGGAGGGCGAAGCATGAAGGGCGCAAAGGCAGAGCCTGTCATCATTACGGGGGCGCGGGTGATCGACCCGGCCAGTGGGCGCGATGAAATTCTGGATGTGCGGATAGAAAACGGACGCATCTGCGAAATTGGTGTATCGCTGCAAAAAGATGACGTCCAGAATATTGATGCGACGGGCCTGATCCTGGCCCCTGGCCTGGTGGACCTGCTGGTCAAAACCGGAGAGCCCGGTGCCGAAGCTCGCGAAACCCTGCGCTCCGCTGGTAAAGCCGCTGCTGCGGGGGGGGTGACCACTTTGGTGGTATCACCACAAACCGATCCGGTGATTGATGATCCAGCCATGGTAGATTTTATCAAACGCCGGGGCCGTAAACGCGCCGCCGTTCATATTCTGCCGGCCGGTGGGCTGACCCGTGGCCTTAAAGGTGAGTTACTGGCCGAAATTGGCCTGATGAAAGAGGCCGGGGCGGTGCTTTTTACCAATGGAGATCACCCCATTGGCAATGCTGCGATAATGCGCAATGCGCTCACTTATGCGGGTGGCATGGATGCTCTGATCAGTAATCGGCCGATAGAGCCAAGATTAAGCGCCAATGGGGTAATGAACGCAGGGGATTTTGCCTCCCGTCTGGGGCTTGGCGGCATCCCTGCCGTTGCCGAACGCATTATGGTGGAGCGGGATGTTGCCCTGGCAGAAGTCAGCGGCACGCGAGTATTGATTGATCAGCTATCAACTGGCGCGGCCCTGGATGTGGTGCGCCAGGCCAAAGGGCGTGGGGTTAAGGTTCACTGCACCGTATCCGTCCACCATTTGACGCTGAACGAGCTGGATGTGGGGGATTACCGCACCTTTGCGCGCCTTTCCCCGCCATTGCGCAGTGAATCCGATCGTTTGGCACTGATTGCCGGGATCCCCGACGGCACAATTGATGCAGTGGTTTCCGGGCATGACCCGCGCCCGGCAGAGGAAAAACGCCTTCCATTTTCCGAAAGCTCTCCCGGGGCTGTGGGGCTGGAAACGTTGCTCTCGGGTGCCTTGTCACTGGTACATAATAATGAAATTTCCCTGAGGGATATGTTGTTTGTCCTGAGCGCAGGCCCGGCCAAGATGCTGGGACTAAGTTGTGGAAAAATAGAGCCAGGCGTGACGGCTGATCTGGTACTGTTTGATCAGGATAAACCCTGGGTGTGCGACGCCAATAAACTACGCTCAAAATCCAAGAATACGCCCTATGACGGCCGCCGTATGCAGGGCAGGGTGGTGATGACTTTTGTGAATGGTAACTGTGTTTTTAATCGACAGGCCTAAAACGGGCTTAAGTAATCAAAATTATCCCACCACTTGTCATTGCCAGACTGGTTCGGGAAATCCAGTACAGTGTTGATTCCGTTCTGGATTACCGGAACAAGCCCGGTAATGACATTTTGGAGTTTGCCGCCCTGTCAACAGGCAAAAAAAGGGCCGACATTTCTGCCAGCCCTTTGATTAACAATTTAAGTCTGACTTAAATCAGAAGCTCTTGCGAACCGAAACACCAAATGTGCGTGGCTGGTTAGGATAGGCATTAATGGTACCGGCCTGAACCACACCTGGAAAAGCGCTGGTAAAGAACTTGTCATTAAACAAATTCCGTGCCCAGAAGCGGAGGTCCAGACCATTTTCCCAGCCAAGACCGGCACTGGCATTAACCAGATTAACCGTGCGGCGTGGGGGAAGAATTTCCACAACCTGAACACTGCTTTCATACTGGTAATCAGCACGTACATAGCCGGTCATCCCATTATCAAAGTTATGGGAATAGGTCGCCGAAGTAGCGATGCTGACCGAAGCAATGCCGGCAGGTTTCTGACCAGAACGGTCAACAATGGTGCCATTAGCTCCCGGAGCGTTGACAAATGAGTCATATTTCGGGTCCAGCAGAGTCATGGCGAAGGTCAGTTTTAGAGGATCAACCGGTACGTAGGTTACATCCACTTCAAGACCTTGCGTCGATTGTTTGCCAGCATTGCTAAGAACAAAGCCCGTTCCAAGAAAGGTGTTGGACTGGAAGCCTTTGATGGTTTGATCAAACACAGCAATGTTAATGGCGCCGCGTTCAAACCGGGCTTTCAAGCCAAGTTCAAAGACGGTGGCTTCTTCAGGCCCGGCAAAGCGGGTACCAAAGGTTTGATTGGTAAGCGCCAGACCAGCACCGCGAATGGCCGCCGTGTCGGTCACGGCTGGACGTGAATCCCGGGACAGGTTCCAGGAAGAGGCTTTGAACCCGGTTGCAGCACTCGCGTACACGCTTACATTATCGGTTGCATCAAAGGCAGCGCGGGCCGTCCAGGTGAGCTTGCTATCATCGGTTTTGCCGTTTTCAACCGAGTTTGGAAAGCCCAAAAATGGACGCATGAATTGCAGGGCCTGCAAGCCAAGTAGTGGGTTTTGTGCTGGATCGGTTAGATCCAGAGCGCCAACGCTAGCAGCAACCCCTTGCTGTAATCCGCCAAAGGCCACGGCACCAGGAATGCCACCAAGTGCTGGACAGGATGGAGTTGTTACAACAGCACCAACATTTGCCTGCGAGAAGGGCAGGAAGCCCAAGCCGCAAGCGGCAGCAATGTTGGGGAAGTTCGCGAGTAAACCACCAAGGACCAGTGAATTAAAGGCACCGGCACCGGCAAGGTCAATAGCAGAGAACGGCTCGGTTACCAGAGCACTGCCTTTTACCCWTTTGCTGTCATCGGTATAGTTCAGCCCGCCCGTAAGGGTCAGACGATCGGTGACGTGCAGATCAAGTGTACCATAAGCAGAAATGGACTCGTCATCCTGGGTGTATTTATCAAACAGGCCAGTGCCTGCGGCATAAAATGAACCAGGTGCAAACCCGTTTGCCGCTTCGATCAGGCTCAAGGCGCCAGTACCGCCAGCCAGAATGTCTGCATAGCTGCGAAAAGCGGTGCCGGTAACGAGATCATCTTCAACTTTAACGTTTTCGTTGAAGTAAAAACCGCCAAGCATCCAGTCCAGCTTATTGTCGCCGGTAGAGGTGAGGCGCAATTCCTGGGTGAAGGTATCAATGTCATTACGAAGGCTCACATCACCCAGCAAATCAGCAGAGCTGAAGTCTGCGTCATAAGTCGCGCTGCTTTTATTGTTGCGATATGAGGTGATGGAACTGACCGCGAATGTTGGGAAGTCATAGTCGATATGAGCCGACAGCCCGCCATCATGTACGACGTTGCGTGGGTCTTTATTATTAAAAGACTTAAATGCAAACGGGTTGGCATCATCGGCCAACTGACCGCCCAAGGCTTGAATTATACCAGCCGTAGGTCCATTGAGGAAATTGGCTACCGTACAGCAAATTTCATCAATTTCGCTATAGTCAGCAATAAAACGGATATCTGTATTATCATTCGGTTGAATGAGTAATTGTCCGCGAATATTGAAGCGATCGCGCTCATTGATAACGTTTTTGCCGGAAGGGCTGTCTGTATAACCATCACGGGTGTTATAGCTGCCACCAATGCTTGCTGCTGCGATATCAGAAATCGGACCAGTAATATAGGCTTTGGCCAGCGCAAGATTCATATTGCCTGTGCCAACTTCGACATAACCACTTCTTTCAAAGGACGGTTTCTCGGTAACGATGCTGATAACCCCGGCAGATGCATTTTTACCAAACAGGGTGCTTTGCGGGCCACGTAGTACCTCAATGCGGTTCAGTTTTGGCAAATCGCCAATTTGAGCCGCAGAACGAGAACGGTATACACCGTCAATAAACACACCAACCGAAGGCTCAATGCCGGCATTGTTGGCGCCGTTACCAAAACCACGAATGATAAAGTTGGTGTTGGCGGAGGTTTGCAGTGAGTTAACACGCAAAGATGTCGCTACAGACTGAAGATCAAAAATATCCTGAATTTGTGTTTTGATTATGGTATCTTCAGAGGTTACCGTAACCGCCACCGGCGTTTGTTGCAGCGTTTTTTCACGCTTGGTAGCCGTGACGATAATTTCGTCTTCCATCTGGGCATAAACAGCACCAGGTACCGCAAATGATGCCACCAATGCCGTTGTCGCAATGGCGCGTAATTTAAACTTAGTCATACTCTTCCCCTCAAAATAAGCGATTCAATACGCATTGACTCCATTCCACCATTTTGTATGGCGTTCGTCCAGTGCTGTTTTGGGGAATTATTGCGTCTATAAGGGGAATTTCCCTAAAGTTTACAATCTGTGTGCGCGATTTTGGTGACTTGCGCACTAATTTCCGGAAACCAGCCTTTGACTCCAAGAAATGCCATGCACTTCTCTTTTAAGGACGAAAACCGTGTATCGCGCTTAAGGGCATTAAGGACACTATCGATGGTAATCTCTTCGGTCGACATGCGTACTCCGCCACCAGAAGCTGTATCCAGTATCATCAGGCGATCCTGATCTGTCCCCCAGGCGCGCCATTCAGGCAAATCATTATTCATACCCCGGCCCGGCGTGCCATTGGTGGCGAACGCGGCCCAGTACGACATCATGGTGCGGGAAAGGGCGTCTCTTTCTTTTGCCGTGTTTTCAGGGAATATGCGCCCGCCACCCACAGGGAAGGTCGCAAAGCCATTAAAGACAAATGGCAGTTCCATGGCATGACCGGCCCCCAGCAAGAGCGAGAAGTCTGTGCCCAGAAATGAGCCTTCCTCGTCCCAGTCAAAGCGATAGGCGTAAAGTGTACTGTCGCCAGCCGCTTGCAGGCGACGGGCCTGTGTATCCACAGAGCGGGCGCGCCAGATGGCGCTCTCATACTCAGCCTGCAGGGCATAGCCATTGGCATTACGGGGTCGGGGCAACACGCCAAATAACTTTCTGACCAGTTTATTGTTGGTAATGTTGAACAACTTTGTCTCATCGCGGTTGGTGCCGGTAATGATGGGTACAATCGGGAATCCCGGATTTTCCAGGGCCGCTTCCAGGCTTGGGGCTTTTAAAACTACATTGTCGGCAATAATCAGTGGCGATCCGGGTTCGTTGCCCGTTTCTTCCTGTGATGCAATATAGATATCCTTTGCAGGTGTATCCCGCATAAAGGCGGCAAGGTCTGGCCCAGACAGACCTTGGGGTGGATTAAGTTCCTTAACCACCGCTCTGGCTCCCTTATAGGTCCAGCCAGAGCCCTCGGGCACACCATTTTCGGCCACTTCCAGGGATTGAGAGGTGAAATAACCGCTTTGGATTATGGCCCCCTTGAACAGGCCTTGCGCACGGGGCAGGGCGATCAGGCTGGCCACATCATGGCCACCAGCGGATTCGCCAAATATGGTCACCCGGTCCGGATCGCCGCCAAAGCTGGAAATGTTGCGTTGCACCCATTTTAGAGCGGCAATCATATCCAGATCAGCAAAGTTGGCGCTCTGGTCCGGACCGCTAAGCGCAGTTTCGCGCAAGGCAGAATGGGCAAACCAGCCAAACGGCCCCAGTCGGTAATTGATGGATACCATGATGACATTGTGGCGGGTGGACAGATATTGACCATCATACTGGCCGCCATAACCCCAGACATTACTGCCGCCATGGATAAAAAACATTACCGGCAGGCGCTCATTACCAGTGGGAAGATTGTCTATGGTATAGGCCGGGGACCAGACATTCAGAACCAGACAATCCTCATTGCCAACCAGAGCACCCAAATCATCATAAATATCTGCTGTACGTGCCCGTTGCACGCAGCGGACATTCTTGTCCAGCACTTCTTTTTGGCCCTCCCAGAATGCCGCTGGGCGCGGTGCGCGCCAACGCAGTTCGCCAATCGGTGGCGCCGCATAGGGAATCGCAGCCCATTGGAAGGCCCCGGCAGGGCTGGTCACTGAGCCAACAATATCGCCGGTCTCTATATGTCGCAGGGTCTTGATATCGGCAGTTGGGGCCTTTGGCGCCAGGGGTTTTTTCTGACAGGCAGAAAGAGCAAAGATTGCCAGTGTTAGCGTGGCAATGAGCGATATGAGGCGCATGAAGTCGTCCTTTAGGTAACCAGTGTAATTAAGAAACAAGGGCATAAAGGGGGGCACCGCACTCTTGTCAAGGCACATTCGGGTTACAAGCCTTGCTCAATGCGCAGGTGTGTTCTCAGGAGAGCTATAAGTTATGGGCAAAGCAGACATTAAGTAGGGTTTGGTTAAGTTCAATGAATCAAACGTCACCAAAAGTCATTGTTTTTACAAATAAAAAATCTTTATTACTTTAACCGGATGGAAACGATAAAAGGAAAAAATCCCTGTGTGGCTAGACCACAAATGGTGAAAACGATCTCGATCCTTGACGAAAAATAAGGACGGGATCCAGACTAGGGGATTAAAAAATGGCGTTTACGGATGTCGAAGTGCAAGAGGCACATAATGCGGTTGCAGGCGCACCTGAAGCCGAAGACCTGAACCAGCTTGGCCTGATATACTCATCAGGGGAAGGGCGTGAACTGGATCTGGTGGAAGCGCACAAATGGTTTAACCTGGCAGCAGTGCTGGGATTTGAAACAGCGAAAACCTATCGTCAGGAAGTTTCTGACCAGATGGATACCAGTCAGATCGTCAAGGCGCAGCGTGCGGCACGCAAATGGTTGCAGGGGCATAGTTGCTAATTAGTTGAATTTATGCTGCTTTACGGGCCAGAAATGCCTGGTGAGACACTGCTCGAATTGCCAAGATAATAAGACAGCGAGAAGCTGACTGGCAGGGCATCGCGGATATATTGCTGCATAAAGAGATTGATATTGGCGATGCCGGAACGCGGCACAAAGACTACGTCGCCCCGTTGCAACGGGGTTGTATCGGCGTTGGCGCCTTTGTGCAGGACGGATTTCAGGTTGATGATTTTCATCATTGGTCCGCCATCAGGATGACGACGGATCAGCACCACTTTGCTGGTTCTGGCGGTATTGCGAAATCCGCCAGCCATCATGACCGCTTCCATAACGCCGATCTGTGCTGGCAATTCAAATACACCCGCCTGACCAACTTCGCCGCCGACATAAATGCGCTGTGAGCCAAAAGCGCGCGGTGTTATCTCTACATTCGGGTTAATCAATTGGCTGGAAAGTGCCTTGCGCAGTCGTTGTTCAAGCTGTCCGATGGTCAGATTGGCCGCCATAACCGGCGGAGCGAGGGGCATTTGCACCCGCCCATCCGGTCCTACCAGCAACAGCCGTGATAATTCTGGCGCGGAATAAACAATGATATCCAGCTGGTCCCCAGGCAATAGCCGGTATTGCGGATCAGAATCACGCCAGGTTCGAAATCCACCGGTGATGGCATTCCCCCCGCCACCGTTTTGCCGGTATTGTGGCGATGATGCTCCCTTAAAATAACCACCCGTACCCTTTGGGTAACGGTGATAGCCGCCATTGGCGCACGCCGTCAGGATTAAAAGGGCAATCATTGGTAGTGCGGTGTATATACGCGACAAATTCACAGCATTTTCCTGTTCAACAGAGAATTTACCTGAATCTTAACGAGAATGGTTAGGAATTGTTAAACAGGATGCCTGAATGATGGTGTCAAACACGAATTGGGTTTGTAGAGATTCGATGACGCAGCATTCCAGGGTACAGTCAAGAATAACGGCCAGTGGCTCGGCAGTGGGCGGCTGGGCGCATCTTTCCAATGTTTCCTTTATCGAACTGATGGCTAATGTCTTTACCCGTAAACTGTTGATGCTTTTTATATTCATCTTGATATTTGGTACCGCCATGGTCGGCGTTCTGACGTTGAAAAAGACCTATACCGCTCAGGGCAAGATACTGGTCCAGTTTGGCGAAGAGTATATTTACAATCCCATTGTTGGCACGGCGGGGCAGGGGACCGCGTTTTCCGCCGATCAGATGATCCAGGCCGAAGTTGGTTTTATTACGGCTGCCGAGCTAAAAGAGCGGGTGCTGAATAAAATAGGTTTGCGGCGACTATATCCAAAACTGGCGATAAAACTGGAGCAGGAACCGCAAAAGCGTGCGCTGATCATCGGTACGGCCTTGCATAATATGACCAAGGACCTTGGGGCCTATACGGCCCCCAACCAGCCTTTGGTCTATGTCACCTTTCGACATCTCAATCCACTGACCGCCCGCGATGTTCTTGGCGCGTTTATTGAGGAATATCACAGCTATCGCCGTGAAATTTTAATCGATGATGGTGAAAACGGCTTTGAGGCAGAGCGCCTGACCTCGGAGAAATCCCTGAGAAGCGTCAATAAGGAACTGGAGCACTTTCTGGTCAAGAACGGCATTGGTGATTTTGAGGCCGAGCGCACTGCTCTGGGTACTCGCATCGCAGTTTTGCGCGATCAGCTCCTGACGGCGCAGGCCCGTCGCCAGGAAATAACAAGTGCGCTGAGTATCATTAATACGCGCATGACGGAAACGCCAAAAACCGTTGAACAATATACCGATGATGCCAGCTCAGGGCAACTGGCGGCGCTGAAACTGGAACGTGAACAATTGCTTGCAAAGTATTTGCCAACTTCCAGTCCGGTAAAGGAAATTAACGCGCGTATCGAACGCACTGAACGCTATTTGAACAGTGGTGCAAGCCAGAATACGGGCACCAAACGCACCGGTGTCAATACAATCTATCAGGGGCTGCAGACCAGCAAGCTGACCTATGAAGCCGAGCAACAGTCCAACAATGCCAGGGTCACCGTTCTAAAATCACAAATTTCGAAAATCAATACGCGACAACGGCTCTTTCAAAGCCTGTTTCCAGAGTATCAGCGACTGGCCAGTCGGGCGCGGATTATGGAAAAGAATTACGAGCAATTTGCCTCCCGTGAGCAGGAGCTGATATCCCGTCGCAATCTGGCGTCACTCAAATCCGACAATATCCGGGTGATCGAACATCCAACTCTACCGGTTAAAGGCAAATCCCTGAAACGCCCGGCAGCGGTACTGGCCTTTCTTTTTGCTATGCTCACCGCCTTTTGCGTTGTCCTTTATGTGTCAATCCTGTCCATTGTGCGCGGCCCGCCTCGCATTGAAGAAGATGTGGAAAAGCCAGAGGAACCAAAGAGACCAAACGCGCCAAAGCACCCCATGCCGCCACCGGCACAACATGTTGCGCCTTCATTTCCCTATATTCTGGCGACGGATCCGCGCACCGCTGACACAGCTCCGGTTCTGACTCCGGGGGGGGCGGTRCAATCCGGCGATTTACCCGTGTTGGGCAGCATACCTGCCCGGCGATAAATTACGTCTACTTGTCATGCCTGAATACGACTTGGTCATATCTCGTTAACCAAGTTTGCCTTTACTGGCCTCATGGATTCGGAATCTGGCTTTAATGATTGACYTGAGTAGAGAATTATCCGGTTTATGCCGGGTCTATGAACAGCTGGCCATTCGCCAAAGCGGTGTGGTGATGCAGTTCATCGGCGTACATGCTGGCTGTGGGGTGTCCACTTGTGCGCGCGCCTTTGCGCGCATGATGGCCCCGCGCTCCCGTCGTGGGATTTGGTTGTTCGATCTTGATTTTTATAGCAATACGCATTTTCAGGTGTTTTCAAGCCCCAAGGCCCAGGCGCTATACGGGGCGCTGGGACCAGCAACCGCCATTGCCCGGGAGGGCGAGCCGCTATTTTGGCGCATTCAGCCTGAACTGGTGCGCGAGGATGGCCGCAAGGCCGGAGATCGCTACTACATGAACATGCACCAGGTTGGCGCGCATTCCCTTTATGTAAGCCACTTTCGCAGTGATCTTTTACGGGCAAAACAGCATGTGCATCTTCGCCCGTCCAAAGCGTATTGGGATAATTTACGCGGGAAGATAGATCTGGCCATCATTGATGCGCCGGTCCTGCACCGCAGTCGCGGCGGGCTGGTAACGGCGGTGGATGCAGATGGGGTCGTTATTGTTGCCCATCCGGCCGATCCAAAGGCCGAAATTCAAAAGGTTCAACAACAAATTGAAGGCCGGGGTGGGCGCTGCCTTGGGGTGATTTATAATGCGGTGCCGCGACAAGGCATGGATCCGGTGCAACAGGCTGCGCAGTAAACCTCTGTTAACCATAACCGCCTCTATTGGAGAGGTTATGTCAGACGTTCAGCAATTCCCTTTTTTTAGCGCAGACAGGCACCGATGGTGCCATGCCCAAAATCCATGGTTACAGGCATGAGTATGACTATGGATATGCCCACCCGTCGTGCTTTTACGCTGGGTCAGTTTGGCGGTGCACTGGAGCTTGCCATCACACTGGTTTTTCTTCTGATTTTTTCCAGTGCATTTTTTGGTCCGCTGATTGAGACCTCAGCTACGGCTACTGACACGTCCTGGGTGAGGATGCTGTATTATGGCGTCTATTTTCTCATTATTATTCTGGTGGTGCAGCATCCGCTGGTAACGGCAAAGGGGCTGGCGCGAAGTTTTTTGTTGTTATTACCGGTGCTGCTGGCGATAGCCTCTACCCTGTGGTCAATCGAACCGGGCTTTACCTTTCGCCGCTCAATTGCACTATTAATGACCACCGCGTTCGCGATCTATCTGGCCTCGCGCTATGACTGGAGTGATCTGATTGAATTGCTTGCAGCCACGTATGGGGTGTTGGCGGTGCTGAGTCTGTTGTTTGTGCTGCTGGTGCCAGACAAGGGCATAATGCAGACCACCCATGTCGGCGCGTGGGCCGGGCTGTGGTGGGAAAAGAACGATCTGGGCATGAATATGGCCAAGGCCGCGCATTTGTGCCTGTGTGCCCTGATTTTTAGACCAAAACGTGCCTGGCTGTGGGGGACGTTGCTGGTGCTCTCGGTCGCACTGATTTTGCTCTCCACCTCCAAAACTTCACTGTTGGCGATGATCCTGGCGTTTACCGGGGTGGGGGCGCTTTATGTTTTTCGGCGCAGCCCGCTGATCGGCATACCTTTGGTCTATTTTGGAGTAATTTTTGGGGTTGGGCTGGCGCTTGGAATTGAGTTTGCGCCAAAATTCATGTTTGGCCTGATCGGCAAGGATCCGACGTTAACCGGGCGAACCGATATCTGGGAGGCCCTCTTTGCGCAAATCAAGCACCATCCCTGGCTGGGCCATGGTTATGGCGTGTTCTGGCTGGACGAAACTGGCCCGGCATTTTGGGTGCGCCAGCAAACAGAATGGCTGGTGCCCACCGCCCATAATGGCTGGCTGGAAACCTGGTTATCGATTGGTCTTGTTGGTGTGGTGATTTTTGCCTTGACCTATATCAGCGCCATAATCGCTGCCCTGCGAGGGGTGCTGCGCGATAAAACCGCCTATTGGGCCCTGATATCTACGCTCGTATTTTTGTTGTTTTCTATGTCAGAGAGCAATATTTTACAGCAGAACAACCTTGGATGGATAGTATTTGCTGCCACGGCGGCAAAGCTCTTTGGGGCCGGGCCTTCAAAACATAATCACAGTGCGGACGCCCCATAAAAGCGTGGCTCCAGACCCTTGAACCATAGAAGTTTTCCAAGGCCCTGCATGGCCCGGTCCAGGGTTTCGGGCTTTGGCTTGGCACGCAACAGGCGCTTTATCCCGTAAAGCGCGCCATAGAGTGAAAACTGACCAAGGCCCACCGCCATCCAGTAAAGAACACCAAAAACCTTGCGGTGTTGCCAACAGGTTTGCGTTGGTCCCTGACCAAAGGCAAAGGCCTTGGACAGGGAATAAGATAGTGTGGCGCGCTGTGGCGGGACCATCTCATAAACCAGGGCACTGGCGGCCCAGGCGATCCTGGCCCCATCGGCAAGAGCCGCCGAAAACAACGCATCATCCTCGCCGCCGGTTTCATTGGTGGCGGGGTCAAAAATTGGCGCATCAGAGAAATATTTGGCACGTTTTATGAGTGAGTTTCCACACCCGTAATAGGTATCAATCAGGCCGGATTGTTGGGGGCCCTGACGGGTAAA
>NVVU01000046.1 GCA_002733485.1 Robiginitomaculum sp. | reverse complement strand
CTGATGGCAATCAGGGTGATTGCACTTTTTTGAAATTGTGCCGGGCTGATACGGCCCTTTAGACTGAAATATAGTTTACCCATGTTGGCTCCTTTTGAGTTGGTATCTGGTTTAATCCAGATTATTTTTGCCTGAGTGATTCCAGACCCGCCCTTGATAAAGCCAAGTGGTTAAATCAGCAAGGTTTGTTCTTCCCCCTCATCCTTAGACAGGCTCAGGATGAGGGAGGGTTTTCCTCCCTGTGTCATTACCCGATTTATTCGGGTAATCCAGTGTATAAAATCCCCAGCATCTGGATTGCCGGGGCAGGTCCGGCAATGACAAAGAAACTCATCTATCCCTTTTGCCCGCAGGGACGGTCCATCATGCGCGCGCGCCAGGCATGCAGATTGGGCAGTTCCTCTGCATCGGGTTTCCATTTGGCCACCCGAGCGAAACCAACCGAGGCAAAGGCGGTGATATCGGCAATGGTAAAGCGATCCCCGGCAACAAAATCCCGCCCGGCCAGCTCTTTATCCAGCCATTTGGCAAAATAGCGAAAGCCCTTTTCACCACGCGGGGCCAGATCGGCGATTTGTTTTTCAAGAACGGTAAAGGCCGGATGACCGTGGCGTATCCACCAGGCCAGCGGCAACAGAAACATAAATTCCACCCGCCGATCATACATTTCGATAAAGGCAGTTTCTTCGGGGGTCGTGCCAAACAAATTTGGCTCCTGGTAAATACCTTCAAGGTAGCGACAAATGGCCCGACTTTCGGTCAACACCCGCCCGTCATCCAGCTCCAGTGCCGGGATCTGAGCAAACGGGCTGAGCGCACGATAATCGCTGGTCTTGTGCTCGCCCTCCATAATATTGATCTGCACGGTTTCCAGATCATCCACGCCTTTTTCACGCAAAAACATGTGTACCCGCTCGGGATTGGGGGCATGGGCCGAGGTATATAACTTCATGGAAATTTTCTCCAGATATTGGGGGCTTATTTTGTTTTCAGACTAAGAGTGCGTCTTATTTACGGTGGTACAAGTCATAATCCTGCCTGTCAGGCAATCAGAAATGCATGCTTGGGATCCGGACCTAATTGTCCGTACGGCCAAGGTCGTTATGACAGGCAATGGCCGCACGCAGCACATTAATGGCCAGGGCAGCGCCGGAACCGTCCCCAAGACCCAGGCCCAAATCCAGAATAGGCTGTTTGCCCAGCCGGTCCAAAATGGCGCGATGCGAATCGCGCGGTGTCACTGATCCGGCCACGCAATGATCCACTGCGGCGCGGTTAATGCGGTGCAATACCGCTGCCGCCGCACACGAGGCAAAGCCGTCCAGAACAACCGGCACTCCCTGATGGCGCGCCGCCAATATAGCCCCGGCGGCCCCGGCCATATCGCGCCCGCCAAGGCGTCGCAAAACCTCCAGAGGGTCATCCAGATTACCGCTGTGATGATCCACCGCCGCGCCGATAACTTTGGCTTTTGCAGCCAGCATTTTTTCATCATCAACCGCCGATCCGGCCACCGCCCAAAAGGCCGGTGTGCCACCATAAAGCGCCAGCGCCATAGCCCCGGCCGCCGTGGTGGCTCCGGCACCGACCACCCCGATGCACAAAACATCCGGCTTTTCTTCCAGCACCTGCATGGCATAGGCCATGGTGGAGGCACAATCGCGCTGGCTGAGCGCCGCACCCTGGGTAATGTCCGGGGTTGGCTCCTCCAGCGCCAGTTCAAACACTTTAAGCCCCGCTCCGGCAGCCTTGGCAATCTGGTTGACCGCGCCGGTGCCTTGCAGCACAGCATCAGTCATTTCGCGCGCACGCGCCGCGTTATAGCGCGATATTCCCTTCGCAGTGATCTGATGAGCAGAGGCAAACACCGCCACCATGGGACGATCAATATGGGGGGTATCGCCACCCTGCCAGCTGGCCAACCATACCGCCAGATCCGCCAAACGGCCCAGCTCGCCCGCCGGCAGAGCTATCTGGTCCTGCCGCAGCATGGCCCGCACCCGCGCGTCTTCATTGGCGGCCGGGCAATTGGCAATGAGCGTGCGCAAATCGTCAAATGGTGCGCTTGGTAGTGCAAGAGCCATAGCGTTTCCTGTGATTCTAAAAAGGCAGTATGCCTCGCCTTATGCGCTCTATACAGGCGCAATGCATGATTTTTTTGACGGTGTTTAATCCGGAGTCTGGACTCCGGTTTTGCCCCATCCATCCTTAGAGACGACTGCTCCGCAATCCCTCAGGATGAGGGATGCCTTCTTCCATTGGTGTCATTACCCGGTTCATCCCGGTAATCCAGTTTTGTTAAAAGGTCGTTCTGGATCGCCGGGACAAGCCCGACAATGACAGGTTGAGGCAATCACCAAAACAGTACTCCAACCCCGCCGGTATGGAATAAGCTCGCACCATCCCCACCCCAAAACCAGGCCTGCCTTCCCGGCTCGGAGGCCGGGATGACACTTAGAGGCATGGCACTGCATGGCCCTAGCCTTGTTTGGCCCAGCGGCCATCGCCATCCTGTCGCCAGTAAGAGACCGTAGCCCCATCGTCCCGGGCACTTTTCCAGCGCTGGCGCGTTTGGTCCAGTGCCTGTTGATCGGCCCCGTCAAACATGGTGACACAACGCTCCACGCCATTAATATCCGGCATCTCCGCCCCATGGATCAGAATAACGATCTGGGCATTGTTCTCATTATCCGCCGTATGGGTCAGCAATATCGGCTGTGTGGCAGCCCGAGGCTCGCTACTCAAGCCATGGGGCAGAAAACTGTCGGGTCGATGGGTCCATAAATGACGGTCCAGCGCCAGCAAGGCTTCGGAATCGCTAGAGCGGATCAGCGCACGCCAGCCGCGTTCCAGAACCTTTTCCAGCAGTGGCGGCAAGGCGGTTTCCAGCGTCGAGCGCTCGAGATGATAAAACCAATGTTCGGTGCTAGCCAAACTAGCTTTCACACTGCTCTGCGACGAAATTGTCCATCAGACGCACCCCGTAACCCGTCGCCCAGACCGGCTCGCGCGGATCGTCTGATTTATCTTTCCAGGCGGTACCGGCAATATCCACATGAGCCCAGGGGGTCTCGCCAACATAACGGCGCAGGAATTGCGCCGCCGTGATGGACCCGGCCCCACGGCCGCCAATGTTTTTCATATCGGCGTATTTGCTGTCGATCAACTTGTCATAGCCAGAGCCCAATGGCAGTCGCCACAGGGGTTCGCCAGCCGATTTTCCGGCCGTCTCCAGCGCGCTGGCCAGCGCATCATCATTGGAAAACATACCTGCATTTTCGTTGCCCAATGCTATAATAATCGCCCCGGTAAGCGTTGCAAAATCAATGATTTGCTTTGGCTTAAAGCGCAAACCATACCAAAGCGCATCGACCAGAACCAGCCGCCCTTCAGCGTCTGTGTTTTGCACTTCGATGGTCTGGCCATCGGCCGAGGTAACAATATCGCCGGGGCGGGTGGCTGCCGCATCGGGCATATTTTCCACCAGGCCGATAATGCCGATGACATTGGCCCGGGCCTTGCGCCCGGCCAGCGCGCGCATAGTACCAGTGACCGCAGCGGCCCCGCCCATATCGCCTTTCATGTCCCACATGCCGGCACCGGGTTTGAGCGAGATACCACCGGTATCAAAGCACACGCCCTTGCCGACCAGCACCAGCGGGGCCTCTTTACGGTCTTTGGCACCAAACCACGACATCACCGCCAGTTTGGAACCGTAATTTGAGCCCTGACCAACGCTGAGCAAGGCGTTCATGCCCAGTTTTTTCATGTCCTTTTCGTCGAGAATTTGCACTTCCAGACCAAATTCTTCCAGATCCTGCGCCCGTTTGGCAAAGGATTCGGGGTGTAGCACATTGGCCGGTTCGGACACCAGGTCGCGGGCCAGGCAAACCCCTTCGGCGGTTTCGCCCAAAGGCGAAAAGGCGGCCTTGGCGACGGCCGAATCACTGCAAATTACGCGAATGGCGGCAATTGAGGGCTTTTTATCGTCTTTCAGCGTGGTGCGGTATTTGTCAAAACGATAGGCCGCCAGCAGCGCGCCAAAGGCGGCGCGGGCACAGGCCGGAGCATCCATATCACGCTGATCAAACACCAGGGTCTTGGCCCCTGAGCACTGCACCGCCTGCATGGCACGAGCGCCAAAGGCCTCCCAAGCCAGCGCGTCTGCGGCATCGCGGTCGCCCATACCACCGAGGACGACGGCTTGGGCCTTCACGCCGGATGGCGCATTGATTACAAGTACTTGCCCTGACTTTCCGGTAAAGCGTGAGCCTTTCTGGGCACGGCTTATGGTGCCATCACTGGCTTTGTCCAGCGCATCGGCACCGACGCTATGGCGATTATCTGCAAATACAGGTGCGACCACCGCGCCTTCATATGTGGCGGAACTGGTAAACTCGACTTTCATCATTTTCTTACCCCATGATGTTTTGCATAAACCTAGGGCTTTCGCCTCTAAACGCAAGCTTCGCTATACAGGCCTTGTGCTCATCGCCTCCACGCCATATCAGCAAGAGACGTTTGTTAATGGGGTAACGCACGTCAGGGGCAATTTTACCCGCGTTCAGAGAGGTTTTCGAGAAGAATGAAAACGCTGCAAGGCTATTTCATCCGTGAGACCTTCCGCCCCTTTGTGGTGACCACGCTGGTCCTGAGCGCCCTTGCCTTGCTGACCCAAAGCCTTGCTGCACTGGATATGATTGTTGATGACCGGGCCAGCCTGCTCGCCTATATCCAGATTACCCTGCTGGCACTGCCGCAACTGATTTCCATTATCCTGCCCTTTGCCCTCTTTATCTCGGTTGGCTATGCGGTCCAGCGCCTTCATACCGATAATGAATTTATGGTGGCCTTTGCCGGCGGCATGACACGCTGGGCCGTGATTGCACCGGTCATGCGTATCGCCGTGTTGGCAGTTTTGGCAAACCTGGTCATCAATACCTGGGTGCAGCCAGCTGCCTACAAAGCCATGCGCGAAGCCATCTATAAAGTACGCTCCGATATTGCCTCATCCATCGTGCGCCCCGGTGAATTTGTCACCCCGGCACTGAACCTGACAATTTTTGCGCGAGATGTACAAAATGGCGTTCTTGATGATGTGATGATTCATGATGGCCGGGACCATAAAAAACCGCTGACCTATTTTGCCAAATCAGGCATTTTTATCGAAATCAATCAAAACCCTGCCTTGTCTCTGACCAATGTAACCCGACAAAGCATTGCCAGGGACGGGTCCCTGGAAATATTGGAATTCACACGCACCACGTTTGAGCTTCGCGGCGTGATCGAGCCTCAAGGAACCTTGTTGTACAAGCGATCAGACCGATACCTGGGCGAGTTGTTCCATCCCGACCCGACTAATTACTGGGATCGGGAAAATGCCGATGCCTTGCGGGCCGAAGGGCATTACCGCCTGTCTGCGCCGCTATACAACCTGGCCTTTRCGCTGATGGCATTAGCGGCGCTTCTGGGCGGAGATTACAGCCGTATGGGGTATGGACGACGACTGATTGTGGCGGGGACACTGGCATTGCTGGTTCGGCTTGTGGGGTTCTCAATCGAAGCCGCCTCGGCAGAAATTCCGACGTTGAATTTTATGCAATATGCCTTGCCATTGGTAGTCAGCGCATTGGGTTTATGGATGACTCTGAATACTGTGCGTCTGCGTAAACCTGCAGGACGATTGATGGCCACATGATTCGTTTATTGTTCAGATATCTCTTTCGCGAAATTTTCAAGGGCATTGTATTGGCTGCCAGCATTGTCGGCTCGCTGGTGTTTGTGGTTGATTATGTTGAATTATCGCGGCGCATGGATGCCCGGCCCGATGTAAATTCCCTACAAATCCTGAACCTTACCTTGCTGAAAATGCCGGGCATGATCGAACAAACCCTGCCCTTTATCGTGCTGTTTGGGGTGATGTGGGTGATGTTCCGCCTTAACCGGCGCAGCGAACTGGTGGCGATGCGCGCCGCCTCTATGTCGGCCTGGCAATTTGCCTTGCCTGCGGTTCTGATAGCCTTGTTTTTAGGGATATTGGGCACAACCCTGCTAAACCCTATGGCCGCACAAATGAATGCGCAATTCGAGCGCGAACGCATTGCGCTGCTGGACGCAGAAGATACGCAAAACAAAGGAACCCGCAAAGCGGTCTGGTTTCGCGAGGCGGTCGACGAAGGCATTGTGGTAATCAGGGCAGGAAACGTTATCCCCCAAACGGCCACTCTTTTTGATATTACTTTTTTTTATTACACTCTATCAGAGGACCAGACCCCGATTGTGCAACATCGCATTGATGCGGAAAAGGCGATTTTGCAACCCGGTTTCTGGCAATTACTAGATGCTACAGACCTTTCGCGTTATGGCGATGCCAAACATTACGAGACCCTGGCATTGCCCACCAAAATTGCACCCTCATCCCTTTTGAGTGATTCTTTCCGGGCGGCTAATTTTTCCATCTATGCTCTGCCAGCCCTGATCGCAGATTCAAAAAAGGCGGGGTTTGGCGCTCGCCGCTATCAATTGCAAATGCATCAATTGCTTTCCCTGCCCCTTACTCTGGCGGCCATGGCCCTGATCGGGGCTGCATTTTCATTCAAGCTGGTGCGTCTGGGGGGCACTTTACGTCTGGCCTTAACGGCTGGAGCTGCTGGTTTTGCGCTCTATTTTGCTAACGATCTGTTGCAAACCCTTGGGGCAACACAGGTGCTACCACCAATGATCGCAATATGGGCAGCCCCTGTATTTGTCTTTCTTGCGGGCCTTGCCCGTATTACCATTTTGGAAGATGGGTGAGAAACAGCGATCACCCATGGACGGCATCATGCGGTTCGTTTATGAAATCGCCTGTATTGCCCGGGATTGGCAAGACGGTCTGTGCCCTCATTGCACAGTATTTTTGACTGGACACAGAGGACACGACAAATCGGCCATGAGACAATTTCCAACCCGTTATTATACTATGCTTGCCGTCGTTCTAGGTGCCTTGGTGTTTGCACAAAGCACCCATGCACAAGACAAGTCAGAAAAAGCCACCAAAGAACAACAACCGGTACTTTTGCAGGCCAATGAGCTGATTGATGATGCTCAGAACCAGCGCTATATAGCACGCGGAGATGTTGAAGCCCATTTTGAAGGCCGTATTCTAAAAGCCGACACGCTCTATTACTATCCCGAAAGCAAGCGTATTCACGCCATCGGGTCGGTTGTGGTTGTAGATAAAGACGGGACCGTGGAATTTGCCGATGAAATGGAGCTTAGCGATGATTTAAGCTCTGCGGTTGCATTAGCGTTTTTTGCCCGTCTTTCCAATAACGCAACGATTGGCGCAACCCAGGCAACCCACTCCAAAGATGGTGCGCGCAATACGCTGACCAAAGCCTTTTACACAGCCTGCAAAGCTTGCCTTGGCAAAGATGGTGACGGTTCGCACAAACCCACCTGGCGCCTACGCGCCCGCAAAGTAGTGCAAAACCAGAAAACCCAGATGATCAATTACCGTGATGCGGTTCTTGAAGTGAAAGGTATTCCGGTTTTTTACTCTCCCATTTTTTCGCACCCGGACCCCGAATCCGGCCGCCGCTCCGGGCTTTTATTCCCACAAATTCGCCAGTCGGGAAAATATGGTGTTTCCTTCGAACAGCCGTATTATCAGGTGCTTGGACCCTATGCGGACGCCACGTTAACGCCGCGCGTGTTTTCCAAAGTTAATCCACTGATGGTCGGGGAATTGCGCCGTAATTTTCATACCGGACAGGTGCGGATGGATGGCAGCGTCACCTATGAACAAGACTTTGATGGCCAGGGCACCAAATTTGGTAAAACAGAAATACGCGGTCATATTTTTGCCGAAGGCAAATTTAAGGTTTCTAATAAATGGCAATGGGGATTTGGCGCAGCCGGCGTCACGGATGATCTGTTTTTGCGCCGCTATGACTTGCAAGGTGAAACCACCACACGTGGCATTTATCGCACCAATTCCCGCCGCCTTAATAACCAGATTTATGCCCAGGGCCAAAGCGAACGCTTTTTTGCTCAGGCCGGCACCATACGTTTTCAGGGTTTGCGCGCCGGCGATGTCGACAATACTTTCCCCATAGTCGGCCCTTTGTTTGACCTGCGCCGCCACGTTGATGATCCATTACTGGGCGGCAATATGCTCTTGCGTGCCAATACGGTGGCCTTGACCCGCATTGATGGTACCGACAGCCGCCGTGCCTCTCTTTCCCTGGACTGGTCACGTCGGCTCGTGTCACGATCAGGCATGATTTTGCGCCCATTTGCCCAAGGCAGAACGGATCTGTATCAAATTCATAATACCGATTTTTTTGCAGATCTGGGTTCCAACAACCGCTCGCTTGCCCGTGCCCTTGGCGTCATAGGCGCCGATTTACGCTGGCCGTTTTTTCGCCCGGGACGTAATGTCAGCTGGACCATTGAACCCCTGATACAACTTGCGGCCAGTCCCAATGGTGATGGTGCCGGGAGCTATACCAGCATTACTACAGACCCCAATGGCAATGTGGTGGGTACGCTAAAATCCATCATCCCGAATGAAGACAGCATTGCGGTGGAGTTTGATGGCACCAGCCTTTTCTCCGCTAATCGCTTTTCCGGTTTTGATCGCTGGGAAGGCGGTTTGCGCGCCAATATCGGCGGCCAGATTTCAGGGCGCTGGGGCAAGAACGGTGAAGTTTCACTACTGGCCGGGCAAACCATCCGGTCTCGTGTAAATACAGACTTCACGCTGGCATCCGGCCTGCGGGGGAAATCATCTGACTATGTCAGCACATTTTCCATTTCACCCGGGACAATCCTGAAACTGCGAGCCCATGCCCGCTTTGACAAAAATGATTTCAGCGTCAAACGCATCGAAACCAACCTCACCGTAAAAATGCGCAAGGATCAACTTGGCCCTCTTGGTAAAATCGTCCATGGCTTCAACGCCTCAGTGGGGTATCTGAACTTTGATGATGCCATTGCCTCTGGCCGTCCCACCGAAGAAATTCGTGGCCGAGCCACTGTAGGGATCACGAAGCACTGGTCGATCACGGGCAGCGCCACCAGGGATCTGGATGCCAAACGCGCCCGTGGCGTGGGTATAGGCCTTATCTACAAGGATGATTGTTCAAGTCTGGAAATTATCTATCGCAACAACAATACTTCGGACCGCACCCTGACGCCCAATGCGTCGGTCGGTATACGCTTTACTCTGGTTACCTTAGGCTCGTTTGGATCGCGCTAGGTTATAGGCTGTAAAACGGGTATTCAGGGCCTGGACCAAAAGTCGGCAATGGAATCTGGCGCTTCATTTTTCACCTGCTGGGTTCCACTTTTTGTATACCGCCCCAATTGGTGCAGTATCAGCGATTGCACTCCCCTCCCTTTCCAGTATGTTAGCCTAAATTTTGCCCATATTTCTGGCTAGTCATAATTCCATGTTCGTGCGAAAACTTCTCACTGTTTCCTTTATGCTTCTGGTGCTTGTCGGCACGGGGCAATCTCCGGCTTTGGCACAAGTTGCCGAAGGGGTTGCGGCGGTTGTCAATGACCAGGTGATTTCAACGTTTGACGTGCGACAGCGCAYGCGCATGATTATCTCTTCATCACGGGTAAAACCGGATGAAAAAACCCTCGCCCGCATACAGCAACAGGCGTTGCGCGGCTTGATTGACGAACGACTGCAACTTCAGGAATCCCAGAAGTTTGACATCAAGGTCGATCAGTCTGAAATTGATCAGGCGATCACCCGCATTGCCCGCCAGAACAATGTAACGCTTGAAGACGTCAAAAATGACCTTCGCAAATCCGGGATTTCCCCCACCACACTGGAAAGCCAGATTCGCTCTGAAATTGCCTGGCAAATTCTGGTCAATGGCCGTTATGGCTCACGTGTGCGGGTCAGTAACAATCAGATAGCCGAGTCAAAATCACGCATGGAAGCGGCCCTGTCCAAGCCACAATACCTGATATCAGAGGTATTGCTGGAATCGCCATCTCCGGAACAGGACCCAATGATATATCAAGGCACACTTTCACTGATACAACAAATGCAAGATGGGGCGCCATTTCAGGCTGTTGCGCAACAATTTTCCTCTGCCCCTTCTGCCGCGCAAGGCGGTGATGTCGGGTGGGTTCACAAGATAGACCTTCCAGAAGAAATACAAAAAGTACTTGACCAGATGAAACCTGGAACTATTTCACCGCCGATCAAAGTTCCCGGTGGGTATTACATCATTGCGCTTCGTGATCGCAAGGATGGTGGCGCGCCGATGGTTGTTAATTTTCGTCAAGTCGTTGCTCCAACCGGGCAAGAAGAAAAATTCAAATCTTACATGGGAAAAATCAAGTCCTGTGACGATACAAAGGATATAAAGGATAAAATTTCCGGTTCTTTTTCCAATGCCTTTGACGAGGTCGCCTTGAGTGAGCTGGCGCCGGCTATCCGGGTGGTGCTGGAAAACCTGCAACCCGGTCAATCCTCTGAACCCATCGTAAGTCCGCAAGGTTCAACCGTTTTTATGGTGTGTGACAAGCACTACGCAGAAGGTGCCGGTATTCCCAGTGACGAACAGATTGCCGATCAATTGATCAATACGCGCCTGGCAATGCTGTCCCGGCGGTATCTTCGCGATCTACGACGGGATTCTACGGTTGAAATCCGTCAGTAAAAACAACATATTGCCCATTGCAATCAGCATGGGAGACCCCGCAGGTATAGGCCCTGAGATTACAGCACGCGCCTGGGCGGCATTGCACACAGGCGATATTACATTCTTCCTCATTGGCGATCTAGAACTGGCACGACAACAGGCCGCAAAGTTGGACCTGCCAGAACCTGTCGCCATATCTAACCCTGCGCAAGCCCGCCAAGTCATGCCATCGGCACTGCCGGTATTTCCGATGTCTTTGCCTGCGCCGGTTCAGGCCGGAACGCCCGATGCAGCCAATGCGCCTTTAGTGATAACCTCCATAGAAAAGGCGGCCCAATTGGTGATGAGCGGACATGCCAGCGCATTGGTTACCAACCCGATAGCCAAATCTGTGCTTTATGAAGCCGGGTTTGCGCACCCCGGCCATACCGAATTTCTGGGCGAACTGGCCAAACAGTCCCCGGTCTGGTCCACGCCCCATGGCCCCATCATGATGCTTTGCGGCGGTGGTCTACGGGTAGCACTGGTCACAGTTCACATTCCCTTGCGGAACGTGGCCGACGCCCTGTCCAGTGATAATATTATTCAGGCCGCCCAAGTTTTGCATCACGCCCTGAAACGTGATTTTGGCCTTGAAAACCCGCGCCTGGCCTTGTGTGGTCTGAACCCCCATGCGGGGGAAAACGGCGCCATGGGCGAGGAAGAGTTGAAGGTCATCAACCCGGCGGCGGCGGCCCTTAGGGACCAGGGCATTGCCATTACCAACGCCCAACCCGCCGATGCCCTGTTCCGCGAAGACGCCCGGGCAGGCTATGATGCAGTGCTGGCGCTTTATCATGATCAGGGGCTGATCCCGGTAAAAACCCTGGATTTTCATGGCGGCATCAACGCCACATTAGGCCTGCCTTTTATCCGGGTTTCCCCAGATCACGGCACCGGCTTTGCCATTGCGGGACAAGGCATTGCCCGCCCGGACAGCCTTATCGCCGCGCTGCACGAAGCGGCCAGTATGAGCGCACACAGGCACGTCCATGACGGCGCTTGAAGACCTGCCCCCCGTTCTGGAGAGTTTGAAACAGGCCGGGCTTTGGGCCAACAAATCTCTGGGTCAGCATTTCCTGTTCGATATGAACCTCACCCGCAAAATCACCCGCACCGCCAGTGTCGAGTCCGGTGATTTGGTGGTCGAGATCGGCCCCGGCCCCGGCGGTCTGACCCGTGCCCTTTTGGAGAGCGGTGCCGAGGTTATCGCCATCGACAAGGACACCCGCTTTGCCCCCATTCTGGATCTCATTGCCGAAGCCAGCGACCCGCGCCTTAGCGTGCACTATGAAGACGCCCTTCGGACTGATTTGTCAGCTTTTGCGCAACCGGGAAGGCCCGTTAAGGTGGTTTCCAACCTGCCTTATAATATCGGCACCGCCCTTTTGATCGGCTGGCTGACGGCAAAGCCACTTTTCTGGTCCTCGCTCACCCTGATGTTTCAAAAAGAGGTCGCCGAACGGGTGGTGGCCCAGCCCGGCACCCCTGCCTATGGCCGCTTGGCGGTGTTATGTGCCGCCGTGGCCGATGCCCATATGATGTTTGGCGTGCCCGCTGCCGCCTTTACCCCGCCGCCCAAAGTGGACTCGGCGGTGGTGCACCTTACCCCCAAGGCGGCAAAGGATCGCTTTGAGGATCTGGATGCGCTGGAACAGATCACCCGGACTGCCTTTGGCCAGCGCCGCAAAATGCTGCGCGCCAGTCTCAAATCCCTGGCCAAGTCATCTGGGCTGGATATAATGGACTGGATGACCGAAGCCCAAGTGGCCCCCACAGACCGCCCAGAAACCCTTTCCCCGCAAAACTTCTTCGCTTTGGCACAGATTTGGCGAAAAACTCAATCATAATAACATATTTTTTTCATAATGTTACGAACATATTATGTCTTTTATGAGCATTTGGCCTTGCATTCATTTCGATGATTAGCTAAATGTCTATTCATGAACAAGGTATTCAAAGCTCTCTCTGATCCGACGCGGCGGCGTGTCCTGCAACTCTTGCGGGACAAGCCTATGAGCGCTGGTGAGTTGGCAGAGCATTTCTCCGTCTCAAAGCCCACCATGTCGGCGCATTTCGCCGTCTTGCGCGAGGCCGATCTGGTTGATGCCAGCAAAAAAGGTAAATCCATTATTTATCGGCTGAAGCTGTCGGTGCTGGAAGATGCCTTGCTGGCATTTACCGGCGCCATCGGGCTGGAACTTAAACCAGACACCGCACCGAACACAGAAAAGGAAACATTATGACCAATTCCAAAACTTTATCTGCCCTGGCCCCATGGATCACCTTTGGAGTGGTTGTGCTGAGCATGTGGAAATGGCTGCTCGATTCACAATTGGGAGCCAACAGTTTCAATCTTGGCTTTCTGGCTGGTTTTTTACCCATCGTCTGGATCGGCATCGTCATCAAAAAACGTCAGGGACGTCTCAGCACAACGGCGCATCAGATGCTGACCAGCAGTATCAGCCTGGCTGGCCTGATGTTGACTGCCCCGCTGGTTTTTACCATTGCACAAAGCTATCACCTGATAAATAACGGCATTCCCATGCGTTTGAATGCTTTGTTTTTTGGTGCCTTTATCATCATTATTGGCAATGCSATYCCCAAAGTACTGGTGCCATTGGGAGCAAAGCAATGTTCGTCCGCCACCGAACAAAGCCTTAAACGCTTTGGTGGCTGGATGTTTGTCATTGCCGGTTTTGGCTATGCATTCATCTGGCTTGTCCTGCCCGTCCCCATGGCCAAAGACTGGGCCTTGCCCATTTTAGCCCTGCCGATCATGTTGCTGATTGCCCGCACCTTTATGGTCAGACTGCGCCATAGCCAGACATAACCCAGCCGCTAAATTGTCTATTCTATAACCAAAAAAACAGGCGGGGACAGGGTTACCCTATCCCCGCTTTTTGTCAGGGGTAAGTAGGGGTAAAAAGGGGTAATCGAGGGACATTCGAGGGGTAATTTTCATGCGTTATGGGGTAATTTAGGGGTAAATGAAGGCTTGCTCAGGGGTAAAGTTTGACCCTCATTGACTTTTGGATGGCCTATGCCGGGGATAAGTTATTTTCCCTCCCCTCGTCATTCTCCGGCTTGACCGGAGGATCCATTTCATAAGCCCATGCGTGTTGGCATTCAGGACTGGATCCCGGCTCAAAAGCCGGGATGACACATTTGGTTTTGCGGTGGGGATTGTGCGAACTTATCCCACACCGGTCTGGTTGGGGTATGATGTTCTCCATGCTTCGAGGTTCTCCTCACACCTGTCATTGCCGGACTTGTTCCGGCAATCCAGAACGGGGGCAGACGAAACTGGATTACCCGGACAAGCCGGGTAATGACACCAATGGAAAATGTGGGCCTTCTAAAACGGGCGGATCAGATCACGGACAAAATCATTCAGCCATGGCTGGCGTTTACGCAGGCGTCGTTCGGCAGCCAAAATGGCGCGCAAGTCATTCATGGATTGGTCCACATCTTCATTGACGATGACATAGTGATATTCACCCCAATGGCTGATCTCGTCGCGGGCGCGCCCCATCCGGTCTTCAATGACCCCGGCGCTGTCCTGATCGCGTTTGCGCAGACGCGCCTCCAGCTCTTCCAGGCTCGGCGGCAGCACAAAGACCTTCACCAGATCACTGGCCGTAGCCTGTTTGAGCTGTTGCGCCCCTTGCCAGTCAATATCAAAGAGGACATCCCGGCCTTCTTCCAGCGCTTTCTCTACTGCCGCACGAGGGGTACCGTAAAACGCGCCAAAAACCTCGGCCCATTCCAGAAATTCATCATTTTCCGCCATTTGGCGAAATTTGACCTCATCGATGAAATGATAATGTTCACCATCAACTTCACCAGGGCGCGGCGCGCGAGTGGTCGCCGAGATGGATAGCTCCATGTCTTTATATTCGCTGAGCAACAGGCGGGTGAGCACGGTTTTACCGGCACCGGAGGGGCCAGACAGGATCAGCATTAATCCGCGACGGGGACGTTCCTTATTCGACATTGGCGGCTTGCTCCCGAACCTGATCAATCTTGGTTTTGAGCGCCAGACCGGTCTCGGTCAAGGTCATGTCGGATGATTTGGAACATAAAGTATTGGCTTCGCGGTTAAATTCCTGCGCCAGAAATTCAAGTTTCCGCCCCACTGGGCCGACCTCGGTCAAAAGAGTACGTCCGGCACCAATATGGGCGCTGAGGCGGTCCAGTTCTTCGCGAACATCGGCCTTTACCGCCATCATGGCGGCCTCTTGCACCAACCGGTCCGCATCAAAATCCTGCCCCTCCAGCAAGGCATTGATCTGCTCTTGCAGTCTAGCCTTGATGGCTGCGGGTTGGGCGCTGTCACAGGCTCGGGCCTGTCCAACCAGGTCTTCAATCTCATCAAACGCCGCCCCGATCACTAGCGCGGTTTGCATCCCCTCATTGGCACGGGTATCCCCAAGGGCATTCATAAGCGGCTCGACCCCGACGCTCATGGCGCTCTCGATCGCACTTAGCATGTCCGGGTCATCACCAATGCGCGGCACGTCCAGAACGCCGCGCACCCCCAGCAAGCCATCAACACTGGCGGGACGCGCCAGCCCATCATCGACCAGCGGTTGCAGGGCCATCACCAGATTGCGGGCCACCTCCTCGTGTACTACCAGATCATGGCTCTCTTCTCCCCGCTGGTATTGCAAATTGATCTGGATATTGCCACGGCTGAACGCGGCCTTGGCGGCATTGCGCACTTCGGCTTCTAAACTTTCAAAACCACCGGGAATACGCAAGCGCACATCCAGCCCGCGCCCGTTGACGCTGCGCGCCTCCCAGGCCCAGGTCCATCCAGAATGCGCCCCTTCGATACGGGCAAAGCCGGTCATGCTGGATATGGTCATTTTCTGGCCCGTTCCCTTTTGCGCTGGCGTTCTACTTTACGCCATTGGGCAACATTACGTAAATGCGCCCGATAGCTCGGTGCAAAGACATGGCCACCAATGCCATTGGCAACAAAATACAGGTCTTTGGTCTGTGCCGGGTGCGCCACCGCCATGATGGCATCCCGGCCGGGGTTACAAATTGGTGTCGGCGGCAGGCCATCAATCTGATAGGTGTTCCAGGCGGTTTTGCGGTCGATCTCTGATCGCCTGAGACCCCGCCCCAAGGGGATCCCGCCATTGATGCCATAAAGAATGGTCGGGTCGCTTTCCAGGCGCATGCGGCGGCGCAAACGATTAACGAAAACCGCCGCCACTTGTGGGCGCTCGGCCGCAATGCCGGTTTCCTTTTCAACTATGGATGCCAGGATCAGCATGTCTTTCTTACTGGCCAAAGGCAGGTTCGGGTCGCGCCCTTCCCAAGCCTGATCCAATACCGCATTCATATCGCCCTGCATGCGCACCAGCAAGGCTTTGCGATCCGTGCCCCGTGTGACGGCATAGGTTTCCGGCAATAGCGAGCCTTCGGGCGGCACTTCAACCACCGCGCCGCTTAACACCGGGCTGGCGCGGACAATCTCTATGATCTCGCGCACAGTGCGTCCTTCGGGGACGGTCACCGCATGCTGGACAATCTTGCCGCTTTGCAGCAGTGAGAAAACATCATTAATACTGGCGTGCGGCGCAATGCGATATTCACCAGCCTTTAACGTGACATCCTCACCCGCCAGTTTGGATTTGATGCGAAACAGTTGCGCCCTGGAAACCAGGCCCTCAGCCTCTAATTGCCGGGCGATGGTCCCGGCACCACTGCCGGGTTTAACGGTAAAGGTCTTCACCACCAAAGACGAGCCGGGAACGGCCATGGCCTTGATGATTTTTTCCTGCCAGATCAGCCAGCCACCCGCCGCCACCGCTCCGATAAGAATCAGCAAAAAGAGAGCAATGATGCCATAGAGCCGCCCCTTGCCCGACGACTTTCCCGGCAATTTAGTCAACTTTTTGACAGCACTGTCCTGAGGTTTGTCCTGGGGAGGTATCTTGTCTTTGCTCACGGATACGCGGTCAGCACCAGAGACGCATTGGTGCCACCAAAGCCAAAGGAATTGCTTAAGGTTGCCTGCACAGCACGTTTAACGGCCTTGTGCGGTGCCAGATTGATTTTGGTTTCCATCGACGGGTTATCAAGGTTCAGCGTAGGCGGGCAAACCCCGTCGCGAATGGCCAGCGCGCAAAACGCCGCCTCGACCGCACCGGCAGCTCCCAGTAAATGCCCGATGGATGATTTTGTGGAAGACATAACAATATCCCCAGCCGCCTCGCCAAACATGCGCTCAACCGCCTTTAGTTCGATCTCGTCACCCAGCGGCGTAGAGGTGCCGTGCGCATTGACGTAATCAATGTCTTTTGGCTCCAGTCCTGCATGCTTCATGGCCATTTTCATGGACCGGTAACCGCCATTGCCATCAGGGGCAGGCGCCGTGATGTGATAGGCATCGCTCGAAAGGCCATAGCCCTTGACCTCGGCAATGATATTGGCACCGCGTGCCAGCGCATGTTCCAGTTCTTCCAGAACAAATATGCCAGCCCCCTCGCCCATGACAAAGCCGTCGCGGTCCTTGTCCCAGGGGCGGGATGCCTTTTCCGGGTTATCATTATTGGCGGTTGAAAGCGCGCGCGAGGCGGCAAAACAGCCAATGCCAAGACGGCAGATGGCGGCCTCGGCACCGCCGGCAACCATCACATCGGCATCACCACGGCGAATAAATTCGGCCGCATCGCCAATGGCATGCGCCCCGGTGGAACAGGCCGTCACCACGGAATGGTTCGGCCCCTTAAAGCCATAACGCATGGAGACCTGGCCCGAAGCCAGATTGATCAGCATAGAGGGAACCACAAAGGGGCTAAGGCGGCGCGCGCCGCGCTCGTGTATGGTTAGCGAGGCCTCGTAAACAGTTTGCAAACCGCCAATGCCGGACCCGATGAGTACGCCGGTACGCTCTTGCGATTCTTCATCCTTTGGGGTCCATCCGGACATGGCGATGGCTTCGTCCGCCGCCGCAATGCCATAAAGAATAAATTCGTCTACGCGCTTGCGATCGCGCACCGACATGACCGTATCGGGGTCAAACGCGCCGGCCTGGCCCGCAGAGCCGCCGCCGCGCCCATCAACACGCGGAACGTAACCTGCAATTTTGCAGGTCAGGTCCGACGTGTCAAAATTTTCAATGGGGCCAATCCCTGACTTTCCGGCGATCAACGCCTTCCAAGTCGGCTCAACGCCTGCCCCCAAAGGGGTAATCAGGCCCAAGCCAGTGATGACTATGCGTCGTTCGCCCATCAGGTTAGCCGCCCGTAAGCGTCAGCCAGTTTTTTCAGTGATGAATTTAACCGCATCGCCAACTTTTTGGATATGTTCGGCCGCATCATCAGGAATTTCAATGTCGAATTCTTCTTCAAATGCCATGACCAGCTCAACATTGTCGAGAGAGTCAGCGCCAAGATCGTCAATAAAGCTGGCACTTTCTGTGACCTTGCTTTCTTCCACGTCCAGGTGCTCGATAACGATCTTTTTTACGCGATCCAAAATGTCTGACATGCTAGTGCCCTTCTTCTGTTTTTTGGCTTCTATATTACGCAACCCCTAAAGGGCGCATGAGTTGATTATCCACATTTGTTGCGGCTGCGGCGACGCCTATCACACTTTTCTTTGCCGCGCCAAGCACCTGCATGAAAAAACCATGCAGATTCTATGGTCTAGAACATCGCCATACCGCCATTGACGTGCAAAGTCTGGCCCGTGACATAGCCCGCCTCGTTTGAGGCCAGATACACTGTCGCAGCGGCGATATCACTGCCCTGGCCCAGTTTTCCAGCCGGAATGGTGGTTAAAATGGCTTCGCGTTGTTTGTCGTTCAGCGCGTCCGTCATCGGCGAAGTTATAAATCCCGGCGCAATACAATTTGCCGTGATGTTGCGTTTGGCGGTCTCGGCCGCAATGGCCTTGGTAAAGCCGATCATGCCCGCCTTGGAGGCGGCATAATTGGCCTGTCCCGGATTGCCCGTCACCCCGACAATAGAGGCAATGCCGATAATACGGCCCCAGCGGCTCTTCATCATGCCGCGCATGGCGGCGCGCGTGAGACGAAAATAAGCCTCCAGATTAACTTTGAGGACAAAATCCCAGTCTTCGTCCTTCATCCGCATAAGGAGGCCATCGCGTGTCACCCCGGCATTGGAGACCAATATGTCCAGCCCGCCCAGCGCCTCGGTTACACGCCCTGGCAGGGCATCAACGCTGTCGGCATCGCCAAGGTTTGCAGGCAGCACCGCCACGCGATCCCCGCCCAGTTCAGCGGCCAGTTCGTCCAGTTTTTCCGCCCGGGTGCCAGAAAGGGCCACACTGGCCCCGGCCCCATGCAAAGCGCGAGCAATATCGCCGCCCAACCCGCCGGTGGCGCCCGTGACCAGCGCCCGTTTTCCACTTRAGTCAAACATAGAGGATCAGCCCTTATTCCTGTTCGCCRGCGCTAAAAGCCTGTGCAAACTCCTTGATTGATTCGGGGGAGTTCAACGCCACGCCCTTTGAGTCTTTGGAGATGCGGCGCACCAGCAGCGTCAGCACCTTGCCGGCCCCTGGCTCGACAAACGTATCAACGCCATTGCCTACCATCCAGCTGACCCCCTGGCGCCAGTGCACCCGGCCGGTGATCTGCTCGACCAGCTGGCGACGTATCGTTTGCGGGTTAATGGTGGGCGCCGCCGCAATATTAGTCACCACCGGCACTTTTGGCGTCAAAATGGCCACATCGGCCAGCGCCTCTTCCATTTCCTGTGCCGCCGGTTCCATCATCGAAGAATGAAACGGCGCAGAAACCGGCAGAATTACCGCCTTTTTGACGCCGTGGTCTTTGGCCGCACCAGCCGCAGCCTTGATCGCCTCGGTCGCGCCGGAAATGACCACCTGGCCCGGGGCATTATCATTGGCCAGCTCGCATACCCCATGCACACTACCCAGATTGCAAAGGGCGATGGCCTGTTCCTCGCTGGCGCCCAAAAGCGCCGCCATGGTGCCCATGCCCACCGGCACGGCCCGTTGCATGGCCTGTCCGCGATGGCGCAGCAGCGTTGCCGTATCGCCGAGCGTTAGCGCCCCGGCAGCCGCCAGTGCGGTATATTCGCCCAGTGAATGCCCCGCCACATGAGAGGCGGCCTGAACATCAATGCCGTATTCTTCTTTTAGAACGGCCATGACAGCCATGGATGTGGCCATCAACGCCGGCTGGGTGTTTTCGGTCAGGGTCAGCGTCTCTGGCGGCCCCTCCCAGATGAGTGTTGAAAGCGTTTCGCCCAAGGCATCATCCACTTCGTCGAACACAGCCTTTGCCGAAGCAAACGTCCGTGCCAATTCCTTTCCCATACCCACGACCTGACTGCCCTGTCCGGGAAAGGTGAAAGCGATTGCCATGCAAATACCCCATGGTTGTTAAGCCAGCGCTCAGCGTTATAGCAAATCTGCGCCGGTGTGAATATGCCAACATGGCGCAGCGCATATGTGTTTTGTGTTCCCACGCCCCTTGCCAGCGAAGACTTTGTCCCTATAGTGCGCCGCCTTATTGGACGCGGTCTTTTCTGCGCAAAAAACAGGCACAGTGCCGGTTTTGCAGACAAGAGCCACCGTGATGCAGAACATACCCTGTCTGCGATCGCGCCGCCCCAGAACAAAGGGAAGATAATGCCTTTATACGAACACGTCCTTATTGCGCGTCAGGATATATCCTCGACCGAAGTGGACAATATTACCGAAGGACTGCAGTCCTTTATTGAAGACAATGGCGGCAAGGTCGCCAAGGTCGAATATTGGGGCCTGCGCTCCATGGCCTATCGCATGAACAAAAACCGCAAGGGCCATTATGCCCTCCTGAACATAGAGGCCCCGGCCGAAGTGGTGCAGGAAATGGAACGTCAATTGCGCATTAATGAAGACATTTTGCGCACGCTGACCATCCGTGTTGAAGAGTTCAGCGAAGATCCATCWCCCATCCTGATCAAGCGCGAAGAGCGCAAACGTCGCCACGAAAGATATTAGGAGGCTATCATGTCAATCAAGACAAATATTACCAACCTGCCTTCGCGTCGGCCGTTTGCCCGCCGCCGCAAGGTCTGCCCGTTTTCTTCGGATAAATCACCGAAGATCGATTATAAAGACCCCAAATTGCTGCTGCGCTACATGTCTGAACGCGGCAAGATTGTGCCATCGCGGATCACTGCGGTTTCCATTAAAAAGCAACGCCAATTGTCGCGCGCCATTAAACGCGCACGGTTTTTGGGCCTGTTGCCTTACGCTGTGAAATAAGGAGAACGATTATGGAAATTGTTCTTCTGGAACGTGTTGAAAAGCTGGGCTCTATTGGTGACGTAGTTACCGTTAAAGACGGCTTTGCCCGCAACTTCCTTTTGCCGCAAGGCAAGGCATTGCGCGCCAACAAAGTCAATATCGAACGTTTTGAGCGCGAACGCGAAGCCATTGAGGGTCGCAACGCAGAAAAACGTAACCTGGCGGAAACCGAGGGCAAGGCACTGGAGGGCAAAAGATTTATGCTGATCCGCCAGGCCGGCGAAAGCGGTCATCTGTATGGTTCGGTGTCGGCCAAAGACATTGCCGACGCTGTTGGTGATGGCATTGGTCGCTCACAGGTAGTACTGAACAGCCCCATCAAGGCCGTTGGCATTCACGATGTGCGCATTAATATGCACCCCGAAGTGTTTGTCACCATCGGCATTAATGTGGCCCGCACCGCAGACGAAGGCGAACGCCAGGACAAGGGCGAAAACGTCATTGATGCTGCCCGTGATGATGATCGCGCCGCCGATAAGGAAATGGCGGAAGATCAGGCTGCGGATATGTTCGACCCTGATGCCGATATCGAACTGGAAACCACCGACAAAGGTGAAGAAGACGCCAATGCCGATGACGCCCCCAAAACCGAAGAGACCAGCGAAGACTGACTTTTGTTTTCAGGCTAAAAATCAAGAAAGCGGGTCCCGTGGGGCCCGCTTTTTTTGATTGAAAGGCTATTTTTATACGCCTTCACATCTCCCCAACAGGTTCCCCACAAGTTATCCACAGGTTATACTCACCCTTTGCCCAAGGCGTATTTTCACCAAATCCAAAATAGGTGTGAACAACATCAAAAGTACGATAAATGCCCCTCGCCGCGCCTGCGCCGGTGCGTTACAAACGCCCAATGGCTGGCGACAACAACATCCCCCCCGAGACACCAGAGGCAGCGACCTCTGCCCCTCATAATATTGAGGCAGAACAGGCCCTGTTGGGTGCCTTACTGATTGATAACGAAATTTATTTTCGTGCGGCGGATTATCTGAAGGTCGAACACTTTTATGATCCGGTGCATGGGCAAATTTTTGACGCCATTGCCAAAACCATTGGCAAGGGTTTGCTGGCCGATGCCATCAGCCTGAAAACCACGCTGGAACACCATGAAGGTCTGGCGCAAATTGGCGGCATAGAATATCTGGCGCGGCTGCTCAGCGAAGCAGCCAGCACCGCCAATGCGCCCGAATACGCGCGTCTGGTATATGACCTTGCCTTACGCCGAGATTTGATGCGCATTGGCGACAGCATATTGAAAGAAGCCGTGGACCCGGTTGAGCCAAAATCCGGCCCAGAACTGATCGAGGATGCGGAACAATTATTGTTCAGCCTGGCCGAAACCGGGGGCATTTCACGCGGCTTTCGACCTTTTAATGAAGCCTTGTCAGAAAGCATGGAGATGGCGGCCGCCGCGCACAAGCGCGAAGGCGGTCTTTCTGGTGTGGCCACGGGCCTGATAGATCTGGATCACAAGCTGGGCGGCATGCACAAGTCCGATCTGATCATCATTGCCGGGCGGCCGTCCATGGGCAAAACGGCCTTGGCCACCAATATCGCCTTTCATGTGGCCAAAAACTATAAATACGAGGTCAAGGACGGTGTCCGCCACACCACTGATGGCGGCGTGGTGGCGTTTTTCTCGCTTGAAATGTCATCCGAACAGTTGGCCACCCGCCTGATTGCCGAACATACGGGTATTTCCTCGTCCACCATTCGCCGTGGTGAGCTTGGCGAGGGCGATTTTGACAAATTGCTGGATGGGGCGGCGGCGCTAAATTCCATTCCGTTGCACATTGATGATACCGGTGGCCTGCCGGTTGGTGCACTCGCCGCACGGGCACGGCGATTAAAGCGCACCTCCAAGGGGCTGGACCTGATTGTGGTGGATTATCTGCAATTGGTGACCGCCGAATCGCGTCGCAAGGATGGCCGTGTGCAGGAGGTCAGCGAGATCACCCAGCGGCTAAAATCCCTGGCCAAGGAACTGGACGTGCCGGTGATTGCGTTGTCGCAGCTCTCGCGGCAGGTGGAACAGCGCGAAGATAAAAAGCCGCAACTCTCTGACCTGCGCGAATCCGGCTCGATCGAGCAGGACGCCGACGTGGTGATGTTTGTCTATCGCGAGGCCTATTACGAAGCCCGCAAAGAGCCATCCTATAACACCCCTGAGCATGCTGAATGGCAGACAAAAATGAATGAAATCCGCCAGCGGGCAGAGATCATTATCGGCAAGCAACGCCACGGCCCCATCGGCAATGTTGATCTGTCCTTTATCGAGGAGCTGACCAAATTTGGCAATCTTGATAAAATTCATGAAGATAGTGCACATTAGGGTCAGGACTCATCATGCACCTGACCCATGACCCTGAAAACCCCCCAGAGAATGCGATCACCTTTGCTGACTTTCTCAAAGTTGATATTCGCATTGGCACCATTATCAGTGCTGATGAATTTCCAGAGGCACGCAAGCCTGCTTTCAAGCTGGTGATTGATTTTGGCCCGGGGGTCGGGGTTAAAAAATCCTCGGCCCAAATCACAGAGCATTATACCTGTGATGAATTGGTGGGGCGGCAGGTCTCGGCAGTGGTCAACTTTGCACCGCGCCAGATCGGTAAATTCATGTCCGAAGTGCTCACCCTTGGCTATCCCGATGATCAGGGACGCATCGTTCTGGCCACTGTGGATCAGACCATGCCCAATGGCGCCCGTCTGGCCTAGCCAAACAGGCGAATTCACCGCCTTGTCTTGAACCAGAATCATGCCTACGATCCGGCCTTAGATAATGTTGGGATTTAAAATGAAAAAAAACATGATGATAAAGCTAAGCGCCTGTGCCGGCTTGCTGGTTGCCATCAGCAGCCCGGCTTTGGCACAATATACTCATTTGGAAGGTGGCGGGCCGAAATCTGCCTGTGAATGTTATGACAAGGCCTATCAGTTTGGCACTTATAACATGACCCCGGCCAATCATACCGGTGCCGAAACCACCCAGTTTAAATGCGGTCTCAAGGGCTGGAAGCAAGCCACCTCGGCCGCATTGATCATTCTCGCAGGTGTTTTTCCTGTCGAGCCATTGCCTGTGATCGCGGCAATCTTGGGCGTGGCAACCATCGCACGCAGCAAAAACCTGAAACAGCACTCATAGTCGAATGGGGAGGTCTAGAGCCGCGCTCTAGACCTCATATTATCCAATCATCAGGCCAATTTGAGGCCTATGGTTAGCACACCTTAACAATTATCATTAATAGCGGGTCTTAAAGAGTAAAGCTTACCCCTGTTTCTTTTTCCGCATATTTCCACAGCAAGGTTCCAATTTTTGCATCTGATGCGTAGGCGGCGATAGTTGCTGGTGCGGGGTAACCATTGACCTCGCCGGTTCCATCGGGGCCGGTATAGCTGCCACCGTCAACGGGCTGGGTTGCGGCGAATAAGGTGGAAAATGCGCCTTGATTCGCAGCCATATATGCTACTGTTTCAATCATCTCCGGGGCGTCTGTCCGCAACAGTTCTGTCTTGCTAACCCCGGGGTGGCAGGCAACCGAAACAATTTGCGAACCGCTTGCAGCAAGTCTGCGGTTTAGCTCAATTGCGAAGATCAAATCCGCAACTTTGCTTTGTCCGTATTCGCGAAACTTGTTGAATGGTTTTTCAAGTTTGAGGTTATCAAAATCGATTTCCCCGTTGCGGTGCGCCAAGCTGCTAAGCGTAACAACCCGCCCGTGATCGCTGCTTTGCAATACAGGAAGCAAAAGGGCTGTTAACACATAGTGCCCGATGAAATTCACGCCAAATTGCGATTCATATCCATCAACCGTTAAGCCCGGCGGTGGAAACATAATACCCGCATTATTGATCAACACATCCAGAGGCGTATTCCCCTGAATGAACTGCGCAGTGAATGCCTTGACTGAAGAAACGCTACCAAGATCCACCACGCCGATGTCCAGCAGTGCGGCAGGCACCTGCGCCAATATCCGTTCCTTGGCCTCAAGGAGTTTTTGCTCACTTCGTCCCGCCAAAATGACATGTGCTTCCTTTTTGGCAAGTTCAAACGCGGTCTCAAACCCGAGGCCCGTATTGGCTCCTGTTACCAAAAATCTCTTGCCTGCTTGCGTCTCAAGCCTGTCTGGTGTCCAGTTCATTGTTGTCTCCAATTAAAGGCTAAAGGTGGTTTTGGCGTGGTAGGTGTCCAAGCATTTCTTCATGCGCAGAACTTAGCCATCTTCGGTCGTGAATATGAAGTGA
>NVVU01000045.1 GCA_002733485.1 Robiginitomaculum sp. | reverse complement strand
AACCAGCTTTGCCTTTGCAAGCCTTAGGGCCGCATTGCGGGCATTGGCCACCCCGGGTTCCGGTTCGTGGCCGTATTCAATGGGCCACCGGGTATTGGCGGCCAGAGATTTTACWATTTCCCGGGCAGAGGCTTCCGGATCATTATCCAGAACAACAATTTCCACCAGYGCTTTGAAGCCTTTTTGCAACAACACGCTTTTTATCGCCCGTTCCACATAGTCCGGGCGGCGAAAGGTTGGAATGACTATGGAAACATCCGGGGTCATGCAGCTTTCTCCATTTCGTTTAAAGCGGCCATGGCCTTGCCTACGGGCAACACCTCAAACCCGGCCTCGTCAACCGCCGTACAAACGGCCTTAAAGAGGGCCGGCGTGCAGCCCCATTGGCCGGGGGTATCGCGCACATCATGGGTATAAAAAATCAGCCAGCCCGGCGCAGCACCAAGATCATCCACATAAGAAAGAGGTGTATCCTTGTCGGCCAGCGTGCCTTCAATGGCGACGGCACTAAGCTGGTGGGCGTCGGCAAAGCGGCGGTTAACGCCGGGGCGAACACTGCGAAGGGAATCGTAATGCTGACCCAGTAAAGTTTTGGACGTGGCCGTGGTTTCCCCATAGGGAAAGGCAAAGGAGGTCGGGGCAGGTGCACCCAGAGCACGCAATCGGTTTTGATTGCGCCGGATTTCCCGCTCTATAATCACCGGCGGATTCAGCGCGCAATCGATATGGTTTTCGGTATGGCAGCCAATTTCATGGCCGTTTGAAACCAGTCTACTGACATCGGAGGCAGTGAAAAGGTCGCCCAAGTGGTTAGATGTATTCTCAAAGGCGGCGCTGGTATAATAAGTGCCGTGCCAGCCAAAGTTTTTCAGAATTTCTGCGCCGGTATGGGCGGCGCTTTTGGGGAAATCATCAAAACTGAAACTCACCAAAAACCGCCCTTGAGCGCAATCCAGAGTTTTGCGGGCCTGCAGGCGTGTCAGGCGGCGTTTTAATGCGCTGATCAATCCACTGGCAGGGATATAGGGGGCACTCATGGCAGCACCTTGGCGTACCAGCTGGAACGCCAGAGTTTGAGCGCCATGATGCGCAAACCCAGAGGTATAAATCCGGAGGTATCCCTAGCCATGGCAGACAGAAGGGGACGAAATAGCAAAAGCGTCGGTATTTTACGTAAAAAATGTGCAGCTTTCCAACTGGGAAGTGTGCGGGCAAGGTCCGGGTGACGCTGTACAAACCGGGCATAATTTGGGGCCGAATCCCGAAACCGACGCACCAGGGTGTCGGCACTTTCCAGACCCAGATGGCGGGCCGGATTATCAATATGCAATATGGTATGGTGTTTGGCGGCGCGGGCGGCCCATTCCACATCCTCCCAGCCCCAGCCGGCAAAACCCTTGTCGAATGGACATTCATCAAGCACCTGACGGCGGACCAAAAGGTTGGACGTGCAGACATGCTTGGCCGGGTTTTGCGCCCTTATGCGCGCTGGCAGACAATCTGATTGCTCGGAAAATGCCTGATGCAATGCCAGCGATGGCGGTACGGCATCGTCTGTAGAAACGCTAAAGCCGCCAAAGGCAATGGCCGGTTTTTCGGTTTGTATACAGGCCACCCAGTTCGCCAGGAAATCATCCTGCTCGGGCATCATATCGGCATCCAGAAACAGTACCCATTGCCCTCTGGCCGCACGGATCAGCGCATTGCGGGCCGCTGCGCGTCCCAGGTTTTCACTGGCGCTGATGAGTTGCACCGGCATCGGTGCGGCGGCGGTGGCTGCATCCATGCACTGGTTGAGTAATGGATCATCGCTGCCATCATCATAAAGGATAATTTCCACATCATCGGGCGTGGTTTGTGCCAGATGGCGCAAAAGGTTATGCGGATCGTCCTTGTAAAACGGGATCAGTACACTCAGCGCGATGGGCGTATCATGTTGCCAGAAGGCATTATAATGAATGGTGGGCAGGGCTTGGGAACCGTTACTCATGTTGGTACCTCTTGCTGTTTACGAAGCCGGTCGGTCACGCGTGTCAGAAGATCGCGACAATCGGCAAGATTTAAGGCAAAGGCGGCCGTCCCATAGAGAAGGGCGCCAAGGCCAGCCTGCCCAATGAGCAAGGCGGTGGCCGGCCAGTTTGACGGCCACGGCATCAGCAACACCCCAATGGCCATGACGGCACAGGCGATCAGGGTTTTGGCCGCCGCTCCAAAAGGCAAAGGCAAGGGAAAGTATCGCCGGCCGATGATGGCGCTGAGCACCATGCCGGCAAAATAGGCGATGACCGTGGCAATCACGGCCCCTTGCAAGCCAAGCCGTGGTAGCAACAGCATGTTCAGGGCGATGTTCAAAAGTGCCGGGAAAGCCATCGTCGCTGCCATTACGCCGGTACGTTTGGACAGGGTGAAGGCTTCGTGCAGATAATAAGTCATAACCCCGTTCATCAGGCCCGCCAGCGCAATCCAGGGAATGATGGTGGCGGCCTCGGTACGAAAGGCCGGGCCGGTCATGATGGTTGCCAGCGGCACCGCCACCAGCGCCAGTCCCGTTGCCGCCGGAAAGGTGAGGAGCGCCATATAACCAAAGGCCTTGCGTGCCATAGCACGGGCATCATCCATACCGCCATGTTCCAGCGCGGCAATGGTCAGGGGGGCCGCCGCCATGCCCGCCCAGACAAAAATTACATCCAGCGTGCGATTGGCCAGGCCATAACCGGCGGTGTAAACTCCTACTGAGGCCGTGCCCAGATACCCGGCGATCAAAAAGCGATCACCGGTGGACAGGGCGTATTCCAGCACCAGAGAGAGCGAAATCGGCAGGCCATAAAGCGCAAATACTTTTAGGTTTTGCACAGAGGCATGCCCACCTTTGGCCCGGGCCAGCATATGGGGCAGATCGAACACCAGGGCGATGCCGGCAGCTACAGCCATACCGGCGAACGGTCCGGCGGCGCGTAAATCGGTGGCGGCGACCAGCATGATCCCCAACCCAAAGCCCATGGAGATATGGAAAAATTCAATCAGACTATAGCGGTTGACTTCTCTGGCGGCGCGGCGGGCCTGCATGGTCAGGTTCAGGGCGGCGCGCAAAATGGCGGCGGCCAGGGCAAAACCCAAAATGGATTTGAAATCGGCAGGCAATGGCAGCAACGAAATAGCGATACCGCCCAGCACCGCCCCAATCACCGAAAACGCCGCCAAGCCTATATAGGCACTGGCCAGATGATCTTTTAGCGTTTTTTCCACTTCAGCACGGGCATAAAAGCGCGCCATGGCCGCTTCCATCCAGGTAAACAGGATCGAATGAAAAAAAGTCATGACCGCAAAGGCCAGTCCATAGCGGCCATAATCTTCCGGGCTAAGCAGACGGGTCAGTAAAAATATACCGCCAAAACCTGCAATTGCCTGAGCAATATTAACCGGTAAATAGCCAAGAAGGTGACGCCAAAGCATGTTTTGTCCTGTTCTTTGGGCGCTAGCGCGTTGTTAGGATTTGTAGGGTAGAACAAACGCACTAACCCTCGATGAACAAAACCAAATAAAATCAGGAACCACGAATTGTGGACGTAAACGTCAAAAAACCATCAGCACTTACCTATGAGGAAGCCCAGGCCTGGCGCACGTTTCAACAGGCGGACCCGGCACTGCACAGCCCGTATTACACGCTCGAGTTTGCGCTGGCCTGTGATCGGGTGCGCGCCGATACGCAGGTGGCGGTTTTAAGAATTGGCGGCGAGATCAAGGGTTTTTTCCCGTTTCATCGTGCGCCATTGGGCTATGCCTTGCCATTAGGAGGGCCGCTCGGTGATTTTCAGGGCCTGATCGCTGAACAGGGTATGGCTTTTGAGGTCAATGCCATTTTGCGGGCTGCCGGCATCAGCGTTTATCCCTTCAGTTTTATTCCGGCGACGCAATCCAGTTTTGAAACCGGTTTTGATACGCGCGAAGACTGCCACACGGCAGATATCTCCAAAGGCTATGCCCATTGGTATGAAGGCAGGCTGGCCGCCCATAAAAAGACGTTCAAAAAATATGAAGCCAATGCCCGCCGTCTGGAACGCGAACATGGTGAGCTGGTCTTTACCATGAATGATCCGGATCCCGCTGCCTTTGCCACTTTGCTGGAATTGAAAAGTGCACAATATCGCGATACCGGGTTTTTTGACGTGTTTTCCGTGCCTTGGACCGGAAACTTGCTGCGAGCCATCGCCGAGGTGAAAAGCGAACACCTTGTTGGACAATTATCGACTTTGCGCGCCGGGGGCAGAATGGTGGCCATGCATTTTGGCATGAAAAGCGCACACGCCGCCCATTACTGGTTCCCGGCTTATGACCCACAATTTTCCCGCTATGGGCCGGGCCATACGCTGATGTTCAAAATGTTAGAAAATCATGCCGCGTCCGGGATTGGCCAAATGCATTTGGGCGTGGGCGATTATCGCTATAAACGCCAGTTCGGCGGTCATATGGTGCCGCTATGTTCCGGAACGGCGCTGGCCCCATCGTTTGGTGCGGTGCTGCGCCAGAGTGCCCAGGCCATTCAACGCGGGTTTGAGGCTTTGCCATTGGGGCCGGTATCGCGTCTGCCGGGACGGGCTTTGCGCCGGTTTGATCGCACAATGGCGTTCCACCCGGCCTGATCAGGCAAGGTCAAGATTGACGCGGCGGCGCAATCAGAGTGGCCATTTAAGTCTTATAGAGTCAGAAATCAGCACTTTTTACCCTGGGAGCAACCCGCGCAGCGTGTGAATTCATTTTATGCCTGCCTTCGAATCTGTATAGCATCGGCGGCATTGGCGGAAGTTTGCGCGTTTGCGAAGGGCCAATGGCCGGGATGCGACATATTGGCGCATCGGATTATATACGGCAGTATAGCCCTTGAAAACGCCCAAACCATCGTTGATAGCTAAAAAGGCCGTGGCTGGTCACGGTACATGAGGGGGAGCCTCACCATGAATGACTCTACTGCCCGCAAGGGCATTGGACTGGATGTGCTGACGCTGGGTGTGTTTCTAAGTGTGCTGGTGCTGATCAGCCTGTTTTTAACCGCCAAGACCCAAGACCCTTTGATGCGGGTTCATGCGGTCATCCTTCTGGGTGCATTTCTTCTGGGGGTTACGGCGCTCTTTATGCGCGCGGCCAGTGGCCTGGATTTTGACCAGACCCGCTATGAAGAGGGTATTATCAAGGCCGGGGTTGTGGCCACGGTCTTCTGGGGTCTGGTTGGTTTTCTGGTTGGGGTAATTATCGCTTCACAACTGGCATTTCCAAACATTATGTACAATCCTGACTTTGGCTGGTTTAATTTTGGGCGATTGCGCCCGGTGCATACCTCAGCGGTGATTTTCGCCTTTGGCGGCAATGCCCTGATGGTGACCTCATTTTATGTGGTGCAGCGCACCTGTCATGCGCGCCTGGCCGGTGGGGTCTGGGCCTGGTTTGTGTTCTGGGGCTATCAGTTGTTTATCGTACTGGCCGCCACCGGCTATGTCAGTGGCATTACCCAAAGCAAGGAATATGCTGAGCCGGAATGGTATATTGATATCTGGCTGACCATTATCTGGGTGTCCTATCTGCTGGTGTTTCTGGCGACCCTCTGGAAGCGCAAGATCAAGCACATTTATGTGGCAAACTGGTTCTATCTGGCTTTCATCGTCACGGTGGCCATGTTGCACATCATCAATAATCTCTCCATTCCGATCGGCCTGACCGAACATAAGAGCTATTCGCTGTTCTCGGGGGTTCAGGATGCCATGACCCAATGGTGGTATGGCCACAATGCGGTAGGCTTTTTCCTCACCGCCGGTTTCCTGGGAATGATGTATTATTTTGTGCCCAAACGTGCCGAGCGGCCGGTGTATTCCTATCGTCTGTCCATTGTGCACTTCTGGTCGCTGATTTTCATCTATATCTGGGCCGGTCCGCACCATCTGCACTATACGGCGCTGCCTATGTGGGCTCAGACCTTGGGGATGACGTTCTCGATTGCCCTGTGGATGCCGTCCTGGGGCGGGATGATCAACGGTCTGATGACTCTTTCCGGGGCCTGGGACAAGCTGCGCACGGATCCGGTTATGCGTATGCTGGTGGTTTCCGTGGCGTTTTATGGCATGAGCACTTTTGAAGGTCCGGTCATGTCGATCCGCGCGGTGAACTCCCTGTCGCACTATACTGACTGGACCATAGGCCATGTGCATTCCGGTGCCCTTGGCTGGGTGGCCTATGTCAGCTTTGGCGCCATTTATTGCCTGGTGCCATGGGTATGGAAACGTAAACGGCTTTATTCCAACGATCTGGTGGAATGGCATTTCTGGATCTCCACCATCGGGATTGTGTTCTACATCACCTCCATGTGGGTCAGCGGGATCATGCAGGGCCTGATGTGGCGTGCCTATAACAGCTTTGGCTTTCTGGAATATTCCTTTGTGGAAACCGTTGAGGCTATGCACCCATACTACATCATCAGAATGACCGGCGGGATACTGTTCCTCATCGGCGCTTTGATTATGGCGTATAATTTGTGGCGCACCGCACGCGGTGATGTGCGCAAGGGCGAAAACGTGCCGGATATGGCACCGCTTCCTATCGCCATACCGGCAGTGGGTTAGGGAGAGAGAGATGAAATTCAAACATGAAATATTTGAGAAAAACTCTCTCCTTCTGACCCTTGGTATTCTGGTTGTGGTATCCATTGGGGGGATTGTGGAAATCGCCCCGCTATTTTACCTCTCCAGCACCATTGAGAAGGTGGATGGCATGCGGCCCTATACACCGCTGGAACTGACCGGACGTAATGTCTACATCCGCGAGGGTTGTTATCTGTGCCACAGCCAGATGATCCGCCCTTTGCGTGATGAGGCCGAACGCTATGGCCATTACAGCCTGGCGGCGGAAAGCATGTATGATCACCCGTTTCAATGGGGATCCAAACGCACCGGACCGGATCTGGCCCGCGTTGGTGGCAAATATTCCGATGCCTGGCATCAGGCGCACCTGATCCACCCTCAGGCGGTGGTGCCTGAATCAGTCATGCCACCGTACAGATTTCTCAAAGACAATATTCTGGATGGACGTACCATTGAGGCGGATCTGAAAACCAATCGCATTGTCGGTGTGCCCTATACCGATGGGCAAATTAGCGCTGCCAAATCAGACCTTTCAACACAAGTTGATGAATATGCTGACGATTTTGATGGATTTATGGCCCGTTACCCCGGTGCCAATGTTCGCGACTTTGATGGTGATCCGGAACATCTGACGGAAATGGATGCGCTGATCGCGTATTTGCAAATGCTTGGCACACTGGTCGATTTTTCGACCTATGAGGCCGATGCCGAAGAAAACCTGCGTTAGGAGGCGATCATGGATTACGACGATGTAGCTAAATTCGCACAGACCTGGGGGCTGGTGTATTTTGCCGTGCTGTTTGCTTTGGTGCTTTTGTACGCCCTCTGGCCGGGTAATCAGAAAAATTTTGATGAAGCGGCGAACATTCCCCTAAACGACGGACCTCTTGAAAACGGGGAGGATCAGTAATGTCAGATCATCCAGAAGTTGACGATTATTCCGGCACAGAAACCACGGGCCATGAATGGGATGGAATTAAAGAGCTGAACACCCCATTGCCGCGCTGGTGGCTGACCATCTGGTTCGGGTGTATCGCCATTGCCCTTGTCTATATGGTATTGATGCCCTCTTGGCCCTTGCCGTGGGCGGATACCTATCTGAAGGGCCTGCGCCATTATTCAGAACGGGCAAATTTTGAAGCCGATATGGTCAAGCTGGCGATCTCTCGCGGGCCGGACGAGGCCCGCCTGATCAATACGGCGCTGGACCAGATTGAAAACAATCCCGAAATGCTGAACTTTGCCATGGCAGCGGGCAAGTCCGCCTTTGGCGATAACTGCGCCACCTGTCACGGTTCTGGCGGCGTTGGTACCTTTGGCTATCCGGCATTGGTGGATGATGTCTGGCTGTGGGGCGGTACGCTGGAAGATATCAAATATACGATCACCAATGGCATTCGCTCAACTGGTGATGATACCCGCTTTTCGCAAATGCCTGCCTTTGGTCGTGATGAGTTGCTCAATAAGGACGAAATCAAAGACCTGGTTGAATATGTTGTATCGCTTTCGGGCCGTGAGGCCGATAAAATGGCGGTGGGACGAGCACAACTCCTGTTTTCCGATAATTGTGCCATGTGCCACGGTGAAGATGGCACAGGCCTGCGGGAACTTGGTGCGCCCAATCTGACCGATGCAGACTGGATTTATGCTGGTGATCGTGCCGCCATTACCGAAACGATTACCAACAGCCGCAATGGGGTTATGCCCACCTGGCAAGGCCGCCTGGAGCCTTGGACAATACAGGCGCTGGCGATTTATGTTCACTCGCTGGGTGGCGGTGAATAAACACAAATTAAAAGGCCCCGGAGGCCAAATTGGGTAAAACTACGATCATTGGAGGCTCGTCGGATAAAACCGGCGGGCCTCAACCCTCTAAATCACAACGTGCGGCCCACGGCGTTGAGAAAATAGATGTGACGGCGGTAAATACGCCAGAACACCGCGAGCTTTATCAAAAACGCATACCCATTTACCCAAAACTGGCCCATGGAACGTTTCGCAAAATTAAATGGGCCTTTCTGTTTGTCCTGCTCGGGATTTACTATGTGGTGCCTTTTATCCGCTGGGACCGGGGGCCGGGGGCGCCGGATCAGGCGGTGCTGGCGGACTTTGCGGGGCGGCGCTTTTATTTCTTTTTTATCGAGATATGGCCGCAGGAAGTGTACTACATAACCGGGCTTTTGATGCTGGCGGCCTTTGGTCTCTTTATGGCGACCTCGCTGTTTGGCCGTATCTGGTGCGGCTATGCCTGCCCACAAACGATATGGACGGATTTATTTATCGCCGTAGAGCGTATGGTAGAGGGTGATCGCAATGCGCGCATCAAGCTGGCACGAAAACCCTTGCGTGGGACGAAACTGGTCAAAAAAATTATCAAACATACTGTCTGGCTGGTAATTTCCTTTCTCACCGGCGGCGTATTTGTTTTGTACTTTCTGGACGCGCCAACCGTGGTGCGCGGATTTTTTATCGGCCAGGCCCCCATATCAGCATATTTATTTACCGCCATTTTGACCTTCACCACCTATTCGCTGGCTGGCATGATGCGCGAGCAGGTCTGCACCTTTATGTGCCCCTGGCCACGCATTCAGGGGGCGTTGACAGACGAAGACAGTTTTGAGGTCACCTATCGCGGGTATCGCGGGGAACCGCGCGCCCCACACAAAAAAGGCGATAGCTGGGAAGGGCGCGGCGACTGTATTGATTGCAAAATGTGCGTGGCGGTATGCCCAATGGGCATTGATATTCGTGATGGCGATCAGCTGGAATGCATAAACTGTGCGCTTTGCATTGATGTCTGTGATGACGTGATGGAAAAAATAGGTCGGCCCAAAGGCCTGATTGCCTATGATACGGATCGTAACCGCAAGCGTCTGCCCAAGGGCGAAAAACCGATTTATCGTATGTTTCGGCCGCGCATTATTCTTTACGCCATTCTGGTGGGCGGCATAGCCGCGATTATGCTTTATGGCCTGATGACCCGCTCCACCCTGGATCTGAACACCTTGAGGGATCGCAGCCCCACATTCGTGCGCCTTTCCGATGGTTCGGTGCGCAATGGCTATACGCTGAAAATCATCAACAAGTCCCCAAACACTCGAGAATTCCATGTYTCCGTGGATGGTATYCCGAAAAGTTTCTTAAAGGCCATAGGMCTGAACAGCGATGGCAAGGTGATCACTGTGGTCGCAGAGCCAGACAAGGTTCGGGTGATCAAAATTTATGTTACGGTACCCGCGAAAACGGTTAAAAAATTGAAAAACTCCACGCCCGTTTCCATAATTGTGCAAGAGCTTGGAGACGGAGAACGGGCCGTCAACAAGACGGTATTTCTGTCAGGAAAACCATGAAAAAAACACCATACAGAGTAAAAGGCTGGCATGTGCTGGCCGGGATGATCGCCTTTTTTGGAGTGGTTATCGGGGTTAATACGGTGTTTATCATCAAGGCGACCGGAACCTTTCCGGGGATGAGCGTCTCCCACCCTTTCCAGAAAGGCATTCATTATAATCAAACCCTTGAAGCCCGCGAAATYGCCAGGGCCGAGGGCTGGAAAGCCCATTTTGCCATCGAGAATGCCGCAGCCGTCGTGGTCACCATCCAGAATACCAATGGCCCGGTGGACGGGCTGAGCGTTTCGGTGCGTTTGCAATGGCCGGGACTGCCCCATGAAGACAGAAATCTGAAATTACTGCCCAGTGGGCCGGGCGAGTACCGTGCGGTGCTGGATGCTAACCAGTTTCCAACCCGTACTATGGAATTTGAAGGCGTGGCGGTACGCAAAGACAATCAATGGGGGTTTCCCTTTAAGGGGCGATTATGAGCGTCGGCGACACTGAAGTTAATTCGCGCGATCGCGGCTGCCCTACCATGGGCGGGCCGGTGGCCATGCCGGGGGCGGCGGCGTATCCCTCCGCCTTTGTTCGTAATGAAGACGATGGTTTGGCGCATCTGGATTTACTGGTGCGCGGGGCGCGTTGCGCCGGGTGTATTTCCAAGATCGAAAAGGGCGTTAATGCCATTGCTGGCGTCCAGCTTAGCCAGTTCAATCTTTCCACCGGAAAACTTTCGGTAAACTGGGTCCCCGGTGCTGCAGATCCCGGTCTGATTACCCGTACCGTGGCTGATCTGGGTTATCAGGTGTCGCCTTATGATCCCGGCGAAGCCGAAATTGAGCGCGACAAACAGGGGCGCTTCCTGCTTCTTTGCATGGCCGTGGCGGGCTTTGCTGCCATGAACATCATGCTTTTTTCGGTCTCGGTCTGGGCCGGGGTTAACGGTGAAATGCAAGACACCACCCGGGTGTTTTTTCACTGGATGTCGGCCCTGATTGCGCTGCCGGCGGCGGCCTTTGCCGGTCAGCCGTTTTTTCGCTCGGCATTTGCGTCTTTGCGCAAGGGCAAGGCCAATATGGATGTGCCCATATCGCTGGCGGTATTGCTGGCTTTGGGGGTCAGTCTTTATGAGACCATGACCGGCGGGGAGCACACCTATTTTGATGCAGCAGTGATGCTGCTGTTCTTTTTGCTTATCGGGCGCTGGCTGGATCATCGCCTTCGTGGCCAGACCCGCCTCGCGGCGCGCGAGTTGTTGTCCCTACAGGCGGCAACTGCCAACCGGTTGGCCGAGGATGGCAGCGTTTATGCGGTACAGGCCCGTGACATAGTGCCCGGTGATACGATTATTCTCTGGCCCGGTGATCGGGCTCCTGTGGATGGGAAAATCGTCGAAGGGCGCTCTGATGTTGATATGGCACTGGTCAGCGGCGAAAGTGCGCCGGATCTGGCGAAGGCGGGCGATCCTATTCGTGCCGGCATGGTCAATCTTACCGACAAGCTGGTGATCAAAGCCAGTGCCCGCACCGAAGATTCGCTGCTGGCCGAGTTGACCCGCCTGGTTGAGGCCGGGGAGACCGCGCGCGGGCGTTTTGTCAAACTGGCGGATCGTGCCGCACAGGCCTATGTGCCTATTGTGCATACGTTGGCGGCCTTGTCCTTTATTGGCTGGATTGTTGTCGGGGCGGGGGTGCACCATGCCGTACTGATCGCGGCGGCGGTGCTGATCATCACCTGTCCATGTGCACTGGGGCTAGCAGCCCCGGCGGTGCAGATCGTGGCGGTTGGGCGGCTCTTTAAACGTGGCGTGCTGGTCAAGGCCGGGGATGCGCTGGAACGCCTGGCCGAGATCGATACGGTGTTGCTGGATAAAACCGGCACGCTTACCCTTGGCAGACCGCGTCTGGTCAATGCGGGTGAGATCAGCGCCAACAGTCAGGAACTGGCGGCCAAACTGGCCCGGGCCAGCCGCCACCCCTTGTCGCGCGCCATTGCTGACCTGGCAGGGCCGGGGGGCGTGGCAAAAGATGCCGAAGAAACGCCGGGGCATGGTGTAGAGGGCACCATTGACGGGGTGCGTGTGCGCCTTGGCCGTGCCGACTGGGCCGGCGTGGAAAAACAGGATGAAAACAGATCGGGCCTATGGCTTATGGCAAAGGGCACCGAGCCGGTGCATTTTATTTTTGAAGATGCCATGCGCGAGGATGCTGGCCAGATGGTGGCCGGGTTGAAGGCCCGGGGGCTTAGCGTTGAAATGCTCTCTGGCGATCGCGAGGCCCCGGCACGGGCGGCCGCCGCCGAGGCAGGCATTGATAGTATTTCCTTTGGACTGACCCCACAGGATAAAATCAACCGGGTCGAAGCCCTGGTTGGCGATGGCAAAAAAGTGCTGATGATAGGCGATGGGTTGAATGATGCCCCGGCGCTGGCTGCGGCCAATGTCTCGATGTCTCTGGCCAGTGCGGCAGATGCCAGTCAGGCTGCCGCTGATATGGTCTTGCAGGGCGAAAAGCTAATCCCCGTATTGACCGCGATTGATATTTCACGTGCCGGACGGGGGCGCATATTGCAAAACTTTGGCTTTGCCGCCACTTATAACATGATCGCGGTGCCGCTGGCCGTCTTTGGCTTTGTCACCCCGATGATTGCCGCCATCGCCATGTCGTCATCCTCTATCGTGGTGACGCTGAATGCCCTGCGGCCCTTTATGATCAGGCGTAAGACATGAATATTCTGGTTTATCTCATCCCGGCGGCATTATTTCTGGCCCTTTTGGGGCTAGGGGCGTTTATCTGGACCGTTAAATCCGGCCAGTATGACGATATGGAAGGCGCCAAATGGCGCATCTTTATGGATGATAATCAGGATGACCACATCCCGGAATGATCTGTGGTCTTATCCTTTAACCGTGATTGTCATTACCGGTCTCGTACCGGCAATCCAGCCTTTTGATGAATTTACACTGGATTACCCGAACCAGTCGGGTAATGACAATTCAGTATTCCTCCGCCGGGGCAACCATTTCGCGATAGGCATGCCAGGTGGCGTGGCCCATAATGGGGAAGACAAACACTAGCCCTAAAAACGCAAAGGCTAGCCCAAAGGCGGTATAAAGCGCAATCAGCCACGCCCAGACCAGCATCGGGCCGGGGTGTTTCAATACCATGCGTACACTGGCCGAAATGGCGGTCACCGCGTCCACATGGTGCTCCAGCAAAATGGGGATGGAGAGCGCGCTGACAGAAAAGACAAACAACGAGATAAAAAGGCCAATGGCGGCCCCGATACTGGCCATGGTCAGTCCGGCCTTTGTGGTCAGTACAAAGGCGGTAAAATCCTGCAAGGCCAGAGTATGGCCATGAGAAAAGAGCGCAAACAGCAATAACGCCACCTGCATCCACACGATGAAAGCCAGCAGCAGTGCCAGCGCCACATAGGCCAGTTGCTTGGGTTCGGCAAAGCGCCGGGGAAACAATACTGAGAGGCTGAGAGGTTTGCCCTCTTCATCGCGGCGTGAAATGCCATAAAGCCCAACAGCCAGCAAAGGCGCCATCATGATAAAGCCACCGGCAGCGGCGGGGATCAACGCCGCCCAGCCAAGCTTGAACAGGGTGTACATCATAAGGAGGCCACCGGCGGTAAACACAAAGCCATAGCCCAGCGAATAGACGGGATGGCGTAATACATCATCCCAGCCGGCACTAATCCAGCGCATGGGCGAGCCCATATTTGGCGCCCGCAAGGTTAGCCTTTCCATGTGCCGTGTATCCTGTTGACTGGCTTGTTTTTTATCGCCCAAAAGTGCCTCCTGATTATTCTTTGTACAAAGAGTAGCAAAAAAACTTGCAGCCTAAAAGGTTCTCTCTAAAGTGAACGATGTTAACTTGTTTGTTCAGGGGTTCATATGGCGAACTATGATTTTGATCTTTCCGGCAAAATTGCCTTTGTTAATGGGGCTTCACGAGGGATTGGCGCGGCTGTGGCCCACGGCCTGGCGGCACGGGGCGCGCATGTTATTTGCGCCAGTCGCAAGCTCGATGGGTGCTCGCAAGTCGCGCAAAACATCATCGAATCAGGCGGCAAGGCCGAGGCTTTGGCCTGTCATGCCGGGCATATGGACCAGATCACTGCCGCGATCAATCATGTGCGCAAGATCCATGGCCGTCTGGATATTCTGATCAATAACGCGGCCACAAACCCTTATTATGGCCCGGCAACCGAGACTCCGGAAAGCGCATTTGATAAAACCATCGAGGTAAACTTAAAAGGGCCATTCTTTTTTTGCGCACAGGCCATCCCTCTGATGAAAGAGGGCGGCGGTGGGGCCATTGTTAATGTGGCCTCCATCAACGCTATCGAACCGGGGCTTTATCAGGCGGTCTATTCCATGACCAAAGCGGCACTGATCAATATGACCAAGGCGCTGGCCAAGGAAAATGCCCGCGATAAAATTCGCGTCAATGCGCTGCTTCCCGGTTTTACCGACACCAGAATGACGGCGGTGTTCAAGGCAGACGAGGATAATCTGAAGGCTATGCTGGACGAAAACGTGCCCTATAACCGCATGGCCCAGCCCGACGAAATGGTGGGCGCGGTGCTGTATCTGGTTTCAGACGAAGCTTCTTACACAACCGGCGCACAAATTGTCGTTGATGGAGGGTATTTGCTTTGAGCGTGGAAAATACCTCAATCGAGGTTCGCAAGGGTGAAGAGCTGGACGTGCAGGTCGTTGATACTTGCCTGAAAGCAAACATTGAGGGCCTGATCGGCACACCGGTTATTCGCCAATATCCCTCTGGTGCGTCCAATTTGACCTATGCGGTCAATTATCTCGGCCGTTCGCTGGTTTTGCGCCGTCCACCCAGTGGATCCAAGCCAAAGTCCGGCCATGATATGGGCCGCGAATACCGCATTATGAACGCCCTTAAAGACGTGTATGCGGTGCCAAAAACAGAATTTTATACCGAAGATACCAGTATTATCGGCGCGCCGTTTTACGTGATGGAAAAGGCCGAAGGGGTTCTGGTAAAAGGCGAATTTCCCAAGGAATGGGGATGGGGCGAGGCTGAGGGGCGCAAGCTCTGCACCGCGTTTTTCGACAAGCTGATTGATTTGCACGCCATAGATTACCAGAAAATTGGCCTTGGCGATTTTGGCAAACCAGAAGGTTATGTGGAACGCCAGATCATGGGCTGGGACCGGCGTTATGACCGGGCGCGCACCCCTGATGTGGATGCCTTTGATGATGTGCGGCAATGGTTGAAAGAGAATATCCCTGCCATCGAGCATGCCCCGGCCATTTTGCATGGCGATTTTCGAATTGATAATATGATTTTGGACGCGCAAAACCCGTTTGAAATTCGTGCCGTGCTGGATTGGGAAATCTCGGCCCTTGGCGACCCTTTGATGGATCTTGGCAATACGCTGGCCTATTGGACTGAGGCGGGCGACCCACAGAGTATGCGAGCGCTGGCGCGCCAGCCAAGCTGGGCACCCGGTATGATGAACCGCGCGGAAGTGCTGGAATACTATGCGCAAAAAACCGGTCGCGATGTCAGTAATTTCTCGTTTTATTATGCCTATGGGATCTGGCGTCTGGCGGTGATTTTACAACAAATCTATTACCGCTTTTATCATGGACAGACCAAAAATGCGGCCTTTGCGAATTTCGCCGAAGGGGTGAATGGTCTGGGGCAGTATTGCCGGTCCGTCATAGAGAAGGCGTGATGGTGCGACCTGAATATCAACAAGATGTCATCACCCGATTTATTCTGGTGATTCAGTTTTGACCTCATCGGCATCACTGGATTACCGGGACAAGCCCGGTAATGACAGCTTTAGAGTACAAATGGAGAATTTAATTGAGTGATCTAGAACCTTTCCGCATTGAGACCCGCGCCTGGCTGGAAGAAAACTGCCCGGCCGAAATGCGCAAGCCCATGCGGTCCGAGGACGATGCCTGCTGGGGTGGGCGCAATGCCAAATTTTCCTGCGAGGCGCAAAAGGTCTGGATGGATCGCATGGGGGCCAAGGGCTGGACCGCGCCGGAATGGCCAAGTGAATATGGCGGCGGCGGGCTTTCCCACGAACAGGCCAAAATCCTCAAAGAAGAAATGAGCGCGATCAAGGCACGCAGTCCGCTTATGAGCTTTGGTATCTGGATGCTCGGCCCGGCGCTTTTGAAATATGGCACTGAGGAGCAGAAAAAACACTATCTGCCCCAAATCACACGCGGCGAAATTCGCTGGTGTCAGGGCTATTCAGAACCTGGTGCCGGCTCCGATCTGGCGTCCTTGCAAACCCGCTGTGATGATAAGGGCGATCATTTTGAGATTACCGGCCAAAAGGTCTGGACCTCATATGCGGACAGGGCCGACTGGATTTTCTGTCTTGTGCGCACCGACCGTGAAGCGTCAAAGCATTTGGGCATTTCCTTTATTTTGTTCGACATGGAAAGCGAAGGGGTCAGCACCAAGCCGATTACGCTGATTTCAGGGCGTTCGCCGTTTTGCGAGACATTCTTTGATCAGGTTAAAGTGCCCAAGGAAAACCTTGTTGGCACGCTGAACAAGGGCTGGGATATTGCCAAATATCTGCTCACCCACGAGCGCGCCATGATTGGCGATGCCGGGGATGGCGGCGTTGGTGGCCGCTCAATCGGGCAGATTGCGGTTGATAGTTTGGGTTCGGATGCGCAAGGCAAGCTGGCCGATAGTGCGCTGCGGGCCGATCTGGCGCGGGCTGAAATTGATGGCTGGTCGTTTATGTTGACCATGGAACGCATGAAAGACGAGGCCAAAGCGGGGCAGGGCATTGGCGCGCGCTCATCCATGCTGAAATACTATGGTACCGAGCTGAATAAGCGCCGCTATGAGCTGCTGATGGCGTCCAAGGGCCATGCGGCACTGGAATGGGAAGGTGAGGCCAGCCGCGATGGGGAATTACCCCGGATGTGGTTACGCACCAAGGCTAATTCCATTGAGGGCGGTACGTCCGAAGTGCAATTGAACATTATTTCCAAACGTATTCTGGGCCTTCCGGCATCTTAAGGAACATTGTTATGGCATTGGTATTAAACGAAGAAGAACAAATGCTGCGCGATGCGGCCAAAGGGTTTTTGAGTGAAAAAGCGCCCGTGGGTGCATTGCGTAAACTGCGCGATGATGATGACCCGCTGGGTTGGTCACGCGATCTGTGGTCGCAAATGGCCGACATGGGATGGGCCGGGATCTTGGTGCCCGAAGAGTATGGCGGCATTGATTACGGCATGGTGGGCGCGGGCCTGATTGCGCAGGAAATGGGGCGCAATCTGACCGCCTCGCCCTTTATCAGCACCGCTTTGATGGCCGTGACCGCCTTGCGTGAAGGCTCGGTTGAACAAAAGGAAAAATGGTTGCCAGGCATTGCCGAGGGGAAAACCATTATCGCCATGGCAGTGGACGAAGGGGTGAAGCACGACCCGGCCAAAACCGCGCTGAGCGCCGTTGCCCATGGCAATGGCTATCGGCTAAACGGCGAAAAATCATATATCATTGATGGGTTTGATGCCGATGCGTTGATTGTTGCGGCGCGCACCTCTGGCGAGGCAGGGGACGAGGCCGGTATTTCACTTTTCATCGTGGAAAAAGACGCAGTGGGCATGTCCTCTTCACGTACCAAATTGCTGGATGCGCGCAATTACGCTCATAGCGAATTTACGGACGTGGACGTGGCAGGCGATGCCCTGATCGGCACGCTGGACGATGGCTTTGCGCTATTGGAGCGTGTATTAAACGTTGGTCGGGTCGGGCTGGCCGCTGAGATGCTGGGCGCATCCGAACAAAGCTTTGACATGACCATGGACTATATAAAGGAACGCAAGCAATTTGGCACCCGTGTAGGCGCGTTTCAGGGGTTGCAACACCGCGCAGCGCATTTGTATTCCGAGATTGAACTGGTCAAATCAGCGGTGCTGAAAGCCTTGCAGATGTTTGCTGATGCGCCGGAGATGTCTGGTGCGGGGGCGGCACTGGCCAAAGCCAAGGCCGGCGAAGTGGCCATTCTGGCAGCCAATGAAGCAGTGCAAATGCATGGTGGTATCGGCATGACCGATGAATACGATATCGGCTTTTATATGAAACGCGTACGCGCGGCACAGGAATTATTGGGCGATTACGCCTTTCAGGCCAACCGTTTGGCCGTTTTGCGAGGATTTTAAAGATGGATTTAGGCATTTCAAAAAAGGTTCAACCACTGCTGGATCAGGTGCGCTCTATGGTGCGAAACGATATCATGCCACTAGAGGAAGAGTATTTTGCAGAGGTGGGTACAGCCCCCGGCGGCGAACGCTTTGTGTTTACGCCGCGCCAGGAGGAAATTCGCGAAGGTTTGAAAGATAAAGCTAAAAAGCTAGGCCTGTGGAATTTCTGGCTGACAGACTCGAAACGTGGCTATGGTCTTTCTACCGTTGAATACGCCCATCTGGCCGAGGAAATGGGCTGGTCCCACCTGGCCCCCGAAGTGTTTAACTGTGCCGCGCCGGATACCGGCAATATGGAAGTCATTGAGCGATACGGCAATGAAGAGCAAAAGGGAAAATGGCTGAAACCCCTGCTGGAAGGCAAAATCCGCTCGGCCTATGTGATGACCGAACCCAATGTGGCTTCATCGGATGCTACCAATATCTCCATGCCGGCGGTACTGGAAAATGGCCAATGGGTGATGAATGGTGAGAAGGTATGGTCGTCAGGGGCTGGTGATCCGCGCTGCGAGATTTATATTGTGATGGTTAAAACCAATCCCGAAGGCCCTCGCCATGCCCAGCATTCCATGATGCTGGTACCAGCCAATACACCGGGCATTGAAAAAGTGCGCGCCATGCAGATATTTGGGGCAGATGATGCGCCCCATGGCCATCTGCATTTGCGCTTTACTGACGTGAAAGTGCCCGAGGATCATATCATTGCCGGACCCGGGCGTGGGTTTGAAGTGGCACAGGGGCGTCTTGGCCCTGGCCGCATTCACCATTGTATGCGTGCCGTGGGGCAGGCGGAACGGGCGCTTGAGCTTTTGTGCAAACGCTCGGTCAGTCGCACCGCTTTTGGTCGCCCGCTTGCCAAGCTTGGCGCGAATTACGATATCATCGCCAATTGCCGCATTGAGATTGAGCAAACCCGGCTGTTATGTCTGAAAGCCGCCTGGATGATGGACACACGCGGGGTTAAGGAAGCGCAGACGTTTATCTCCATGATTAAGGTCGCCGCGCCCAGTGTCGCCCTCAAAGTGGTGGACGAAGCCATTCAAATGCATGGCGGCTTTGGGGTCAGTCAGGATACCCCGCTGGCCAGCATGTGGACGGCGCTGCGCACGTTGCGCTTTGCTGATGGTCCCGATGCGGTACACCGCATGCAGGTGGCGCGTCAGGAATTGCGCCATTATGTTAATGATAAGGTGTGAAAATAGTGTCAGAACTCTTTGATATAGCAGGAAAAACAGTCCTGGTAACCGGCGGCGCATCGGGCATTGGCCTGATGGCGTCCCGCGCCTTTGCCGCCGCCGGATGCAATGTCATGATTGCTTCCCGCAAGGGGGCGGTATGCGAGGGTGCCGCAGCCTCCATAAACGAGGACATGGGCCGCGATTGCGCCTTTGGCTTTGCTGCTGATCTGGCCTCTGATGAGGGCATTGCGGCGGTGGTTAAAGCGGTGTCGGCACGCACAGGCAAGCTCGACATCCTGATGAACAATGCCGGGGCCACCTGGGGGGCGCAATTAGGCGAATTTCCCCGGTCCGGCTGGGACAAGATCATGAATGTGAACGTCACCGGCGTGTTTATGCTGACGCAAGCCTTGTTGCCATTGCTGGAGGCGGCGGCCAGTGCCGCCAACCCGGCGCGCATCGTTAATGTCGGCTCGGTGGTGGGCACCAGAGCCGTTGGCAATAATGCCTATTCCTATACAGCGTCCAAGGCGGCGGTGCATCATTTGACCAAAGTGCTCTCTAACGAGCTGGCGGCCCGTCACATCACGGTGAACGCCATTGCGCCGGGGCCGTTTCCCTCGCGTATGATGGCCTTTGTTACCGAGAACGAAGAACTGGCCGCTCTGGCTCGTGCCGATGTGCCGTTGGGCCGTCTGGGCGAGCCGGACGATGTCGCCGGCGYGTTACAGTTTTTGTGCAGCCGCGCCGGGGCTTATATTAATGGGGCCATTATTCCGCTGGACGGCGGCATGTCGGCCAAACCATAAAGGAAAATAATCATGGTAAAAATCGTTTCAAAAGAAGAACTTCTGGCGTCTGGCGGCAAGGATCTGGGCCATTCAGACTGGTTTGAGATCAATCAGGAGCGCATCAACGCCTTTGCTGATGCGACGCTGGATCATCAATTCATCCATGTGGACCCGGAAGCAGCGGCCAAAACGCCTTTTGGCGGCACCATTGCGCACGGATTTTTGACCCTCTCCATGTTGCCTTATCTGATGAAAGACCTGACCATAATCCCTGAAAACGTGATGATGGGGGTCAATTATGGCTTTAACTCCTTGCGCTTTATCAATCCGGTGGCGGTCAATTCCAAAATCCGCGCCGCCGCCACCATCAAAGAGGTGATTGAGAAAAAGCCGGGGCAGTTTCTGGTTACCTATAGCGTAACTATTGAAATTGAAGGAGCGGAGAAGCCCGCTCTCGTGGCTGAATGGCTGGGAATGAGTTTTACCGCTTAGAACTTCATACCAGCGAAATCTGGCATGACGAAGCAATAATATTACAAGTAAGGAAGATAAAATGAGTATTCGATTTGATGATCGCGTCGCCATTGTTACCGGTGCCGGTAATGGCCTTGGACGCACTCATGCACTGGGTTTGGCGGCCCGTGGGGCCAAGGTTGTGGTCAATGATCTGGGCGGTGCCCGTGATGGCACGGGTGGCTCGCTTAGCGCCGCCGAAACCGTAGTGCAGGAAATTAAAGACGCAGGCGGCGAAGCCATTGCCAATGGCGCCAATGTGACCAAGGCCGACGAGGTCGAAGCCATGGTCAAGCAAGCCATGGATACATGGGGCCGGGTGGACATTCTGGTCAATAATGCCGGGATTTTGCGCGATAAAACCTTCCTGAAAATGGAACTGGCCGATTTTCAAATGGTCATTGATGTGCACCTTATGGGCTCGGTCAATTGCACCAAGGCGGTATGGGAAATTATGCGCGAACAGGGCTATGGCCGCATTGCCATGACCACGTCGTCTTCTGGCCTTTATGGTAATTTTGGACAGGCCAATTATGGTGCGGCCAAGTTGGGCCTTGTGGGCTTTATGAATACCCTGCATCTGGAGGGGGCCAAATATGACATTCGCGTCAATGCGCTCTCGCCAGTGGCCGGTACGCGCATGACCGAAGACATTATGCCCCAGGAAGTGCTGGACGTGATGACGCCGGAATCTGTCTCTGTTGGCCTGATTTATCTGGTCAGTGAAGATGGTCCCCGGCGCACCATTCTTGCGGCTGGTTCTGGTGGTTATGCCTGTGCCAGAATTACCGAAACGCCGGGAATTTACCTGAAACCAGAGGACCAGTCTCCGGAAAATATCGCCGCCCAGTGGGATGCTATTACCAACCCGGACGGTGCCGAGGAATACACCATGGGCGGTCAGCAATCTATGAAATTCCTTTCCGAAGCCAGCAAGGCGCTGGGTCTGGATTTGAAACGATGAAGGCGGTTATTTGCAAAGAATATGGCGATTATCACGATCTTGCCTTTGAAGAGATGGATGATCCAACACCCGGCCCCGGTCAGGTCTGCATTGATGTACGTGCGGCGGGGCTGAATTTTCCGGACCTTCTTCTGGTGCAGGGGCTTTATCAGATGAAGCCACCAACCCCCTTTGTACCGGGCGCGGAATGTGCCGGTGTCATTTGCGCGCTGGGCGAGGGCGTCAGCCGCTTTGCCGTGGGCGACCGGGTGATTGCCTACACCATGAATGGCGCGTTTGCGCAAAAGGTTGTGGTGGCGGAACAGGCCTTGGCGCGTCTTCCCGAAGGTATGGACTTTGATGTGGGCGCCGGCATCACCACCACCTATGCCACCTCCTATTATGCATTAAAACAACGCGCTAACTTACAAGCCGGCGAGAGCCTGGCCGTGCTGGGCGCGGCGGGCGGTGTTGGTCTGGCGGCAGTGGAGCTGGGCGCAGCCATGGGTGCCACGGTCATCGCCTGTGCCAGCACGCAGGAAAAGCTGGACCTTACGGGGACCCATGGGGCCACCAGCCTGATCAATTATGAAAAGAACGAGTTAAAAGCGGCCCTTAAAGAAGCCACCGGTGGCAAGGGCGCGGACGTGATCTATGATCCTGTGGGTGGCAAATATGCCGAACCGGCGCTGCGGGCCATTGGCTGGAACGGGCGTTATCTGGTGATCGGTTTTGCCGCTGGCGATATTCCCAAAATTCCGCTTAATCTGGTGCTCTTGAAAACTGCATCCATCGTCGGCGTGTTCTGGGGGGCCTGGGCCATGCGCGATCCGAAAGCGCATGCACAGAATATGGCCGAAATTTTCGATTTCTATAGGCAAGGCAAGATCAAGGCCACGGTTACCAAACGTTATGCGTTTGCAGATTTTATGGGCGGCTTTGACGCGCTGGCCAAACGCGAGGCCAAAGGCAAGCTGGTCCTGGTATCGTCCTGATGCCTTCTTGAATACTTCACATTTACGTTTGTAAATGAAGCATGAGTACAGATATGAAACGCCCGGAATTTGCGGATGTTAAGGCCGCCCACGCTCGCCTGAAAGGGCGCGTGGTGCGTACGCCGCTATTGCGGTGCGCGGCGCTGGACGCATCAGTGGGCCGTCCGGTATTTGTAAAGGCGGAATGCCTGCAAACTACCGGATCGTTCAAATACCGCGGGGCCAGCAACCGCATTATGCAATTGGCCGAAGATAAAAAGGCTGCTGGCGTTGTGGCGTATTCGTCCGGTAATCATGCCCAAGGCGTGGCCGCTGCCGCCGCCGAGGCCGGTGTGCCGGCCTTGATCGTTATGCCCAAAGATGTCCCGGCGGTGAAATCCGAAGGGGTGAAGGCCCGGGGCGCGCAGATCGTTTATTATGACCGGGTTAGCGAAAACCGCGAAGAGATTGCGGCAGCCATCGCCAAAGAACGCGGCGCGGTGCTGGTCCCGCCCTATGAAGACCCCATGGTCATCGCCGGACAGGGCACAGCCGGTATGGAATGCGCCGAACAATTTCAGGAATTTGGGGTTAAGCCCGAAGCCCTGATCGTCAATGCCGGGGGCGGAGGGCTAACGGCGGGTATTGCGCTGGCCTGGGAGGCCCTTTACCCGGGCGCAAAGCTCTATACTGCGGAACCGGATGGTTTTGATGATCACAAACGTTCATTCGCGGCGGGTAAAAAGCAACGCAATGACCGGCTGGATGGCTCGGTTTGTGATGCACTGTTGACGCCAGAACCGGGCGATCTGACCTTTGGCATCAATCAGAGCCGCATTACGGCTGGCCTTAGCGCCAGCGATGAAGAGGTCTTTGCCGCCATGCGCTTTGCCTTCTTATACCTGAAAATCACCCTGGAACCCGGCGGGGCCATGGCATTGGCCATCACGCTTAAAGGCCGGGTGCCTGGCCAAGGGCCGCTCTGCGTGCTCGCCACTGGCGGTAATGTGGATCCGGCCCTCTTTGCCCGGGTGATCACCGCTTAGCATTCTTCTTAGCTATCTGAGTTTGTATTCCTCTATCCTTCAACAGGCTCAGGATGAGGGTAATGGGTGCAATATACCCCACCAGCGCCGGTGTGGGATAGGGTAAGGCTATTCCCATCCCAAAACATCCCTCGGAGAAAAATGCCAGACTCTTTCCTTTCCCGGGTGGGAGAGGAATAAGGAGAGGGATCATGGACTTAAAGAAAGTGCACGGGCTTTGCTTCACAAGCCCCTCACCCCGCCCCCTCCCCAGGGAGAGGGAGAAATCCCCCGCATAACCACCCCCAGGGCCGATAAGGGGTAACCCTTACTCCYAAGCCAACCTTCATATGTCCCTAAAATACCCCTTAATGCGAATAAACCGCCCCTGAAACGCCCCTCGATTACCCCTTTTTGTCCCTTAAGGTCCCTTCAAAAAGCGGGTATAAGTCTGATTTATCAAAAATGCAGTCAGCAGGCGTATAATCGTGTATTTTAATGGTGGGTTTACCGGTCATCCCCTTGCCCGGCGGCCTTAGGGCCGGTATCAGCGCATTATGAGAACTCTTATTCTGACAGCGGCCGGTGGGGCCTTGGGGGCCAGTGCCCGGCACCTGCTGAGCCGCTATGCCTTACACGTCTTTGGTCCGGGTTTGCCCACGGGTACCTTGCTGGCCAATATTATCGGCGGATTTGCCATGGGAATGCTGGCCGGATGGCTGGCTTTTGGSGTGGAYGGGGGGCGAGAYCTGCGCCTGTTCCTGGGGGTTGGCCTGCTTGGCGGKTTTACCACGTTTTCGGCGTTCTCGCTKGAAGTTGCCCTGTTGATAGAGCGCAAGGCCTGGGCCGCTGCCATGGGGTATGTAGGTATATCTGTTGTTTTTGCTGTTGGGGCGCTTTTTGTTGGGCTTTATATTTCACGGCGGCTGTTTGCAGCATGAGCGGCGTACAGACCATTGCGGTTGCTGCAGGGGAAGAAGATCAACGTCTGGACCGCTGGTTCAAACGCCGTTTTCCCCATATCAGCCACGGGGCGTTGGAAAAGTACCTGCGCAAGGGCGAGGTACGCGTTGATGGCAAGCGTGCCAAATCGGCCTTTCGCCTGCAAAAAGATATGCTGGTGCGCATTCCGCCTTTGCCGGAACCGGGGGCACCAAAACCCTTCTACCGGGTGAGCGCCGAAGATGCCGCCGCTTTGCGTGAAATGGTGATCTATAAGGATGCGCGGGTGATCGTTCTGAACAAGCCTGCCGGGCTGGCGGTGCAGGGGGGCACCAAAACCCACCGCCATATTGATGGCATGCTGGATGCACTGGCCAAAAAAGGCGAACGGCCCCGGCTGGTACACCGCCTGGACCGCGATACCTCGGGGGTTTTATTGCTGGGCCGTGATGTGGCCGCCACCGCAGCGCTGGCCAAGGCGTTTCAATCGCGCAAGGCGCAAAAAACCTATTGGGCGCTGGTCTTGGGCGTGCCACGGCCTGAATTAGGAATGCTGAGTGGTTATATGAAAAAGGGCTTTGGTGAAAAAGGGCGCGAAATAATGATGACCGCTCGCCATGGCGACCCCGATGCCAGCTATGCGCGCACTCGATACGCGGTACTGGCCCGGGCGGGACAGCGGGCCGCGTGGGTGGCGCTGCGCCCTGAAACCGGACGTACGCACCAATTACGCTTTCATATGGCGGGGATGGGGTATGCCATTGCCGGGGATCGCAAATATATGTGTGACCGGCCCGAGATTGGCGGCCTGGAGCAGCAATTGCATCTGCATGCCCATGCCATCAGCCTGCCGCACCCCGATGGTGGTACTTTGAGTGCCGAGGCCCCCTTGCCGCCCCATATGGAACAAAGCTTTACGGCCCTTGGGTTCTCTATGCAGGACGCCGATGCAGATCCGTTTGCAGAGTAAACGCGGCAAATCGTCT
>NVVU01000044.1 GCA_002733485.1 Robiginitomaculum sp. | reverse complement strand
CAACAGCAAAAATGGAAACCCCGCCAGCAGGGCTACTGACTTCCAGTTATTACTCCAGATTTGTGTGCGCAGGCCAAAGGCGCCCATGCGCCCTCTCCCCGTTTAAAACTTAACCGAAGGTGGTACGTTTACGGCGCTGCGCTCTGAGGCGGCTACTTCGAAGAAGTCACGTTTTTCAAAACCAAATTGTTTGGCCATAAGTACCGCCGGAAACTGTTCCTGTGCCGTGTTATATTCAGCCACGGCATTGTTATAAAAGCGTCGGGCAGCGGCAATCTTGTTTTCAATATCAGAAATTTCCGCCTGTAATTGCAAAAAGTTGGTGTTGGCCTTCAGGTCCGGATAGGCCTCTGACAGGGCAAACAGGCTTTTCAGCGCGCCGGTAAGCATATTTTCTGCCGCTGCCTGATCGGCTACCGTACCCGCACTCATTGCGGCATTACGGGCATTAATCACCGCTTCCAGCGTATCTTTTTCGTGTTTGGCGTAGCCTTTAACCGTTTCGACCAGATTGGGGATAAGGTCATAACGCTGTTTCAGTTGAACATCGATGTCCGACCAGGACTGATTGCCTGTCTGCCTGAGGGCAATCAGACGATTGTACATCGCAATCAGATAAAATCCGATTACAAGCAGAACACCAAAAAATATGAGCATAAATCATCTCCAAAAGGCATAAGAGGGCAGTCTAGTCTTCATATGGTATAAAATGCTACTATTTTCTAGGGCTGAACAGGCCAGAACGTGGAAATCCGCGCGGTGCCATGCGGCCGGTCTGTGCCCGTTTTCCCAACCAGTCGCGCCAATCCTTGCAGGCAATGGAACGACCACCGGGATCCGTCCAGACCAGCCCCTCTTCGGCATTAAAGGTTATAGCATCGGCAAGTTCGCCGTCTTTATAGTTTTGTAGTTTCACACCTTTGCCACGGTTCATTTCATTGATCTCAGCCAGTGGGTAACAAAGCATTTTTCGGTTTTCGCCAATCACCGCAACATGATCACCGGTAATGCGTTTGCACAGAACGGCCTCAGCCGCACCACTGACATTCAGCACCTGTTTTCCGCCTTTGGTCAGGGCAATCATGGCATCTTCGGCCACAACAAAACCATGCCCGGTGGTGGCCGCCACCAACAGTTTAGCCCCGGCTTCATGCACAAAAAGCGCAAGCGGTGCATGGCTTTCATCCATATCAATCAGCAAACGGATCGGATCGCCATGGCCGCGTCCGCCGGGCAGTTTGTCACACGGCAGRGTATAGGCTTTGCCATTAGTGGCAAAGAGCACCAGCTTGTCCGTGCTTTGCACCGGGACTACAAAGGCGGCCTTGTCGTCTTCCTTAAAGCGAATATCGGCAATATCGGTGCCATGGCCTTTCAAAGCTCGTATCCAGCCTTTTTCAGAAAGAACGATTGTCAATGGCTCTTTGATAACCATCGCCTCCAAAACCGCGCTGCGGTCTTGGGGAGCAGCCTCAGCAAAGCTGCTGCGCCGTGCGCCGCCTACTGACTTTGGCCCCAATAAAGTTTTGGCCTTTTTGATTTCAGCCGTAATCGCCTTCCATTGTGCCTGATCGTCGGCAAGGAGCGCCTTTAAGGCGGTCTGCTCACTTTGCAGGGMCTCGTCTTCGCGGCGCAGCTCCATTTCTTCCAGCTTGCGTAACGAGCGCAAGCGCATGTTTAAAATGGCTTCGGACTGGGTTTCCGTTAGCGAAAATGTACGGATCAACTCGGCCTTGGGGTGATCTTCCTCACGAATAATGCGGATCACTTCGTCCAGATTGAGAAAAGCAATGATATAGCCAGATAAAACCTCAAGCCGGATAGCGATTTTGCCCAATCTCGCGCGGGTGCGCCGCTGCAGGACTTCGCGCCTATGGTCCAGCCAGGCCTGCAGGGTTTGGCGCAAGGATAAAACACCGGGAGTTCCATCGGCCGCCAACACATTCAGGTTTAGCGATATGCGCACTTCCAGATCGCTGAGCGCAAATAGCGATTCCATAAAGATATCCGGATCCACCGTGCGGCTGCGTGGCTCCAGGATCAGGCGAATGTCTTCAGCGGATTCGTCGCGCACATCGCCCAGTAACGGCAATTTTTTGGTTTCGATCAGCATGGCCAGCTTTTCAATCAGCTTGGCCTTTTGCACCTGATAGGGAATTTCGGTGACCACAATTTGCCATTGCCCGCGCGGCAGATCTTCGCGCTCCCAGCGGGAACGCAGGCGAAAGCCGCCGCGCCCGGTTAGGTAAGCCTCGGCGCGAGAACCCTCTGGCTCGACAATCACCCCACCGGTTGGAAAATCCGGCCCCGGTACAAATTTCATCAGCGTTTCAATGCTGGCCCCTGGATATTTGACCAGATACGCTGCAGCATCCAGCAATTCTGCCGCATTGTGTGGGGGGATTGAGGTGGCCATACCAACCGCTATTCCATTGGAACCATTGGCCAGAAGATTGGGAAATCCGGCAGGCAGCACCACCGGCTCGTCATCCTCGCCGGAATATGTGGCACGAAAATCAACCGTATCTTCGTTGATACCTTCCAGTAACAGGCGCGCGGCTATGGTCAGGCGTGATTCGGTATACCGCATTGCCGCCGCACTATCGCCGTCCACATTACCAAAATTGCCCTGCCCATCAACCAGACGATAACGCTGGGAAAAATCCTGAGCCAGGCGGACCAACGCATCATAAACGGCCTGATCTCCATGGGGATGAAAACGCCCGATCACGTCGCCCACAACACGCGCGCATTTCTTGAACCCTGATTCAGGATCCAGTTTCAATTCGCGCATGGCATAAAGAATACGCCGGTGAACCGGCTTTAAACCGTCCCGCACATCGGGCAAAGCACGCTGTGTGATTGTGGACAGGGAATAGGCCAGGTAACGGCTGGACAGCGCGTCATCAATGGGTTCTTCCAGAATTTTCCCTTCGGCAGCATTCATTGCCATACCTCGTCCCGAATCATATGTTCAGCGAAGTATATGCCCGTCTGTGCTTATTGAGGAAAGATGGTTCAGGCCATCGACTCATAATCTGGGGAAGATGTTTCAGAGTTCCCAGACACTTGAATCGGTCTCTGCAGCAGTGACCGGCGCCTGATGTTTCAGGGTTGCCGATAGCTTGCTAGGCAAGACCTTAGCCGGTGCGGGCTTAGGTGCCGTTTTGGCCTTCATATATATCATGCGACCATGGCGTCGCACCATTTCACGATCATCGTTGTGGACGAAGGCCATTTTTTTTAACAATTCGCGAGGCACAACGGGTTTGACCAGAAACTGTGTGGCACCTTTTTGCATGGCCTCAACCAATATGTCCCGAGAGCCAAACCCGGTTACGATTACAACGGGCGTGCTGGCGATATAGTCATCCTGGTGCGTCCGGATTCTATCCAGAAACACACCGCCATCAGCGGCCGCCATTTTCCAATCGCATAATACCAGTGTCGGACGGTCCTTTTCAATGCCAGTACAGGCCTGATCCACCCCTTCATAGGGACGTACAGAATGACATCCCAGGTCACGCAACAGCGCCGCCATGAGTGACCGAATACGTTGAGAATCGTCGATAACCACGACACTCATCCGCTTTATGATCTCGGTTGTGATCACAAACATTCCCCGTAATTTACCTAGCCAACAACCTAAAGCAAAAAAGTTAAAAGATCACGTACAAAGGAAATTATAGGAAATTTTTATAAATAAAGCGATTGTCGATGCGACATTATGAGGCATGCAGGCCAAATGTTATAAATTGTGGTTGCGTGTCCCGAACGACTCCGCGCAATATCCGAAAAGTAAGTCTGGCGTTTGTGAGTTTCGACCGCAAGGCCAAATACCAGACAGGGGAGCCACACATGAAAATCAGTCGCCGCTTTACAGATAAGGATGCCGGGCCATATGGCAATATTGCGTTCAAAAAAACCCATAGTGAAATACGCAATCCTGATGGAACTGCTATTTTTGAAGCGGACGACATAGAAGCTCCCAAGAACTGGAGTCAGGTTGCCATTGACGTTTTGGCACAAAAATATTTGCGCAAAGCCGGCGTCCCCTCTGAGACCAGCCCTATAGACGAAACGGATACGCCTACATGGTTGCGGCGGCACAAAGCCACCAAATCCGCTAAATTTGGGGCGGAAACCAGTGTTCGGCAGGTATTTGATCGCATGGCCGGCACCTGGACCTATTGGGGCTGGAAACTTGGTTATTTCACCCAGGAGGAAGACGCCAAAGCCTTTTATGACGAGTTGCGCTTTATGCTGGTCAGCCAGATGGCCGCCCCCAACTCCCCGCAATGGTTCAATACCGGCCTGCATTGGGCTTATGGCCTGAGCGGCCCGGCCCAGGGTCACCATTACGTTGATCAGAAAACCGGCGAAGTCATCCAGTCCACCAATGCCTATGAGCATCCCCAGCCCCATGCCTGTTTCATCCAGAGCTTGAAAGATGATCTGGTAGGGGAAGGCGGGATTATGGATTTGTGGGCTCGCGAGACCCGTATATTTAAATTTGGATCAGGATCGGGCACCAATTTTTCGACCTTGCGCGGCTCGGGCGAGCCGTTATCTGGAGGCGGTGTTTCGTCTGGCCTGATGAGCTTTTTACGGGTTGGTGACCGGGCCGCCGGGGCGGTGAAATCCGGTGGCACCACGCGCCGCGCCGCCAAAATGATCATCGTGGATGCCGATCATCCCGATATTGAGGAATTCGTAGACTGGAAACGCCATGAAGAAGCCAAAGTGGCGGCGCTGGTGACTGGCTCTAAGGTTCTTAAAAAACGCCTCGATGCCATTGTGAAGTCCTGTGTGCAATGCTCGGGCGATGAAGAAGATTGCTTTGATCCCAAGAAAAATGCTGCCCTTTTGCGCGAAATTCGTGCAGCCAGACGGGATGGAGTTCCCGATGGGGCCATAGATCAGGCCTTGCGTCTTGCCCGTCTGGGCCAGGATGATCTGGATATGGTCGTTTTTGATGCGGATTGGGATTCAGAGGCCTACCAAACCGTATCGGGGCAAAATGCCAACAATTCGGTGCGGGTTTCCAATGCCTTCATGCGTTCCGTAGACGAAGATGGCAATTGGGATTTGATACAACGTACGGATGGCCAGATTCATAAAACTATTTCCGCACGCGGTTTATGGAATAAAATTGCCAAGGCAGGCTGGGCCTGCGCCGATCCGGGCATACAGTTTCATGACACCATCAACGCCTGGAACACCTGTGCCGATGCTGAGGAAATTCGCGGCTCCAACCCCTGTTCGGAATATATGTTTTTGGATGATACCGCCTGTAATCTGGCCTCACTCAACCTGAAAAAATTTCTGGATGATCAGGGCCGGTTCGATACGGATAGCTTTGAACATGCCTGCCGTTTATGGACAATTGTACTCGAAATATCTGTGGCCATGGCGCAATACCCATCCAAAATCATTGCTGAACGCTCACACGAATATCGCACTTTAGGCCTGGGTTATGCTAATCTGGGCGGATTTTTAATGTCCACTGGACTTGGCTATGATTCCGAGGCCGGGCGCGCCACCGCCGCCAGTATCAGCGCTTTGATGACCGGCGTAGCCTATAAAACCTCGGCTGAAATGGCCGAAGAGCTGGCCCCCTTCCCGGCCTATAATGATAATAAAAAATCCATGTTGCGCGTGATTGCAAACCACACCCGCGCGGCGCAGGGAATTAGCGAACTTGACCAGTATGAAGGTCTGGACCTTGCACCCCTGCCTCTAATTGCCAAAGCCTGTCCTTTTGAGGCCTTGGCCATACGGGCCCCCCAAGTGTGGGAAGAAGCCTTAAAGGCAGGAAAGCGCCATGGCTATCGCAATGCCCAGGTCAGTGTCGTTGCCCCCACCGGCACCATAGGGTTGGTTATGGATTGTGATACCACCGGGATCGAGCCGGACTTTGCCCTGGTAAAATTTAAAAAACTGGCTGGCGGCGGTTATTTCAAAATTATCAACCGCTCGGTTCCCGAAGCCCTTGCTGCATTGGGTTATGAGGAAGAACAAAGCGCCGAAATTTGTGCCTATGCCACTGGCCACAGTACACTTGAAGGCTCTCCCGAGCTTGGCTGGGGCGCGTTGATGGCCAAGGGGTTTACCGAATTTGAGCGCCAGAAAATTGAAAGCTCCCTCAAAGATGCCTTTGATCTGCGTTTTGTCTTCACACGCTGGGCGCTGGGCGATGGGTTTTGCCGGGACGCCCTGGGCCTGACCCAGGAACAAATGGACGACCCGGATACGGACCTGTTACGGGCCATTGGCTTTACCTCCGAGCAAATCAACATTGCCAACATCTATTGTTGCGGGGCGATGACACTGGAAAGCGCTCCACATTTACAGGACAAACACTTGCCGGTGTTTGATTGTGCCACTCCATGTGGCCGTACTGGCTCTCGGTTTTTAAACGCCCAGTCTCATTTACATATGATGGCGGCGGCACAGCCCTTTATTTCAGGGGCTATCTCCAAAACCATCAATATGCCAATAGATGCCAGCATTGAAGATTGCGCCAGCAATTATCACCAGGCCTGGACGTTAGGCCTGAAGGCCGTGGCTCTTTATCGCGATGGCTCCAAGCTCTCGCAACCGCTCAGTTCTACCGTATTTAATGATGAAGACATGGATGCACTGGAAGAGGCAGTATCAGCCTCGGCCCCTGAGAAAACCCGCATTCTGACCGAGAGAATCGTTGAAAAAGTCATTGAACGGGTGGTCGAGGTACAGGCCAAACGCAATCGCCTGCCTGATCGGCGCAAAGGTTATATCCAAAAATCCAGCGTAGGCGGCCATAAGGTATACTTGCATACCGGCGAATTTGATGATGGCACGCTGGGTGAAATTTTCCTCGATATGCATAAGGAAGGCGCTGCCTTTCGTAGCCTGATGAATAATTTTGCCATCGCCATTTCCATTGGCCTGCAATATGGCGTGCCGCTGGAAGAGTTTGTGGACGCTTATATCTTCACCCGGTTCGAGCCCGCCGGCCCGGTCACCGGCAATGATTCCATTAAGAACGCCACCTCGATTCTGGATTATATTTTCAGGGAACTCGCGGTCTCCTATCTTGGCCGTGATGACCTGGCCCATGTACATCCTAACACGGGGGCCGATGGCCTGGGCAAAGGGTCTTCTGATAATGCACCTCCTCATGAAAGCGTTGTATCTGATTATATTTCCAAGGGATTTGCCCGAGGGCAACTGCCTGAAAACGTGGTTATGCTAGATGCGCAGGCGCGGCAGAAGAAGGAAGCCCAAGAGCATCAAGACGGCGATGATGCTTATGTTCAGCCAGGCGACATGGTGCAAGAAAGTGGCAGTGCCGGTGGGCGTAGCTCCAGCGCTCTGCCGCCCGGATTTATGCCCGATGTTCGTCGCCAGTCCAAGGCCCGCGGCTATACCGGCGATGCCTGTCCCGATTGTGGCCACTTCACTTTGGTGCGTAATGGCACCTGCCTGAAATGCGATGTTTGCGGTGCTACAACGGGTTGTTCATAATATCCTTACCCGTTTATGCTGCACTTGTGGCTGTATTTTGAACGGGATCAAGGTCATGGGCAAAACGCCTGCACTTCTTGTAGTTATTTTTGCGCTCGTCGGCGCGATGCCGGTAATGGCGCAAAATGCCAGCCAGATAGAAAAGATACGCAATGGGGGCAAAACCTGCCCCCGCTGCAATTTATTTCAGGCCGATTTTTCATATTTAAATCTGCCCTGGCGGACCTTGAATGGCGCGCGTTTGCGCCAGGCTGACCTTAGTCTTTCGACCATGGATCACTCCAATTTTTCTGCCGCTGATCTTTCGGTGGCCAATATGTTTGGTGGCCGTTTTACCCGTGCCAGCTTTATCAACACCAATTTGCGCAAAGCCAATATGGTCGGTGTTTACGCAGGCTATGCGGACTTTACCGGCGCGGACCTGACCGGGGCCTGCCTGTCCGGTGCCAATCTGGTGGGTGCCCATATCAGACAGCAACAGCTGGACAAGGCTTGCGGCGATGACAGCACCATTTTGCCAAACGGTCTGACCATACCCACCTGCCGCTAGCCGCGATCGCGCATCAGCCGTCCCTGATCACGTTTCCAGTCCCGATCCTTGCTGGTAGTGCGCTTGTCATGCAGTTTTTTGCCCGTAGCGATGGCAATTTCCAGCTTCACGATCCCACGGTTATTAAAGTATAATTTCAACGGCACCACGGTGCGCCCCTGCCGCGTGATAGCGGCCAGGATTTTATCAATTTCCCTCCGGTGCATCAGCAAACGGCGCGGGCGTTTTGGCGCATGATTCTCCCGGTTCGCCGCCTCGTAAATCGGGATATTGGCATTGACCAGTTCCAGTTCGTCCCCGGTAACCGCCACATAGGATTCGGCGATACTGGTCTGTCCGGTCCGCAAGGATTTAACCTCCGTTCCGGTCAACACAATCCCGGTCTCAAACACCTCATCAAGGTGATAATCATAACGCGCGCGGCGATTATCGGCGACGACTTTTCGCCCGCTATCGTTCTTTTTAGCCGCCATTAGCCCCTCCAGCCTTCCAGAAATTTCAGGGCCTCACGTACCGCTTTGCAGGCACTTTCACTGGCTTCGGTCATAGGCAAACGCAAGGTTGGCTTTATCATGCCCATTTGCGATAGCGCATATTTCACCGGAGCCGGGCTGGCATCTGCAAACAAGGCGTGATGCAAAATTTGCAAGGCATCATTGATGGCACAAGCCTTAGTATAGTCATTATTTTGCAAGGCATTTTGCATTAGCGCACAAAGACCCGGCGCCACATTGGAAGTTACCGAAATACAGCCCTTTCCGCCATGGGCGACAAAGCCCAGCGCCGAAAAATCATCACCCGAAAGCTGTACAAAGTCAGCCCCGCACCCGGCGCGCTGATCGGCAATGCGGCCCATATCGGCGGTGGCATCTTTAACCCCTACAATCATCTCCAACGCTGCCAACCGTCCCATGGTTTGCACCGATATATCAACAACCGAGCGCCCCGGTACATTATACATAATCACCGGAATGCCGATCTCTGCGATGGCGGCAAAATGCGCGTATATGCCCTCCTGCGAAGGCTTGTTGTAATAGGGTGCCGCCACCAGAACCGCATCGGCCCCTTGCGCTTTGGATTCTTTTGCCATAGCGYAAGATTTTGCCGTCACACTGGACCCCGCCCCAGCGATAACAGGGATTTTACCACCGGCTTCTTCAATACAGATTTCTATAATCCGGCGGCGCTCGGCATCGCTAAGAACCGGAGCCTCCCCCGTGGTACCACCTGGCACCAGGCCATGCGTTCCCTGCTCCAATTGCCATTTTACAAAGGCACGAAACCCAGTTTCATCCAGAGTATCCCCTTCAAAGGGGGTAACCAGTGCCGTTATGGAGCCGTAAAACATTGCCCGAACCTATAATGCGCAGCTTCTTCAAGACCTATTGATWATTTTGCGCTAGGATGTAACGAAAAGCATCAACAGGGTGAATTGAGCATATAGTATGATCAAACTTCTGCGCATAGTGCCAATTGCGGCCTTCCTGCTTGCAGGAACAGCATATGCTGCGGAATATGTTCCCTCTGCCAAGCCGGACTTTGCCATTTCCAGCCCGCTTAAGGATGGCATTGAGTTTTATAACTTTCGCAATGCCATGCGCGCAGCCTCTAATGATGAATGGGGTGCCGTACGTGGCTATAAAGCTGGCATATCAACCCCGGCGGGACGCGATTTACTGCTTTGGCGGCTGGCCGTTGAAGACAGAAATGCCGGGTTTTTTGAACTTAAAGAGGCCGTAGAAACCCTCAAAGGCTGGCCGCGCCATAATAAAATTCGCATTGAAGCTGAGAAAAAAATTGATGATTCCGGTATGAACCCTGAATTCATCATCAAATATTTTGATCAATGGCCACCTCTTACCGGCACCGGCAAACTGGCCTTTGCCCACGCCCTGAAAACAAAAGGCTTTATCGAAGAAACCAAAGCCCAAATTCGTTCCGCCTGGCATAACAACACATTATCAAAAGATAATGAGCGCAAATTATTAAATACTTATGGCGATTACTTAACGTCGAAAGATCATATTATTCGCGCTGATAAAATGATCTGGGGAAGGCATCGCAGTGAGGCCTATCGTATGTTAAACCGCCTCCACGGGGCGGATAAAGCCTTGGCCACGGCACGATACAAACTGATGCGCAATGCCAAGGGTATTGATGCGGCGGTACGCCGGGTTCCCAAAGCCTATGAAAGCGATGGCGGACTGTTATACGAGCGCACGCGCTGGCGTCGCCGTCATGGCCTGGTAGAGGAAGCCACTGAATTTGCCTTAAACCTGCCTGAGGGTTCGTTAAACAAAGTTGCCGCCAAACGCATGTGGTCAGAACGTCATCTGCTGGCCCGCCGCGCCCTCAAAGACGGTGATTTTGCCACGGCTTACACCCTGGCCGCTGGCCATGGCATGACCAAAGGTGCCGAATTTGCCGCTGGCGAATTTCTGGCTGGCTGGTTGGCTCTGCAAAAACTGCAAGACCCTATTTTGGCGCTTTCACATTTTACCCGCCTTAAAAACGGGGTTTCCACGCCGGTATCACTGGCTAGGGCTTATTACTGGATAGGCCGTGCCGAGCAAGCCATGGGCGCGGTTGAGGATGCACAAACGGCATGGCAAAAGGCCTCCAAGCATGATTTTACCTATTATGGGCAATTGGCCGCCCAAAAGCTGGGGGGTAAAACCCTGGATTTGGGCAAGGACCCGCAACCTACCGCCATGCAACGCACGGATTTTAAGAACAATCTGCAAATTCAGGCGTTAAAGCTGATCGGCCTTAGCGGCAATCGCACCTTATACCGCACGTTTTCGTATCATCTGGATGACATTCTACCCAATGCCGTGGACCATGTAATGCTGGCGGCCCTGGCCCAGGAAATGGGGCAGAAACGCGCCGCCATGCGGGCGGCCAAGGCGGCACTCTGGCGCGGTGAAGTCCTGCCGGATAGCGCCTGGCCGATAATTTCCCTGCCCGATGGCCTGCCAGTTGACCGGGCCTTTTTACTGGCTCTGATGCGCCAGGAAACCGAGCTGGACCCCAAAGCCGTCAGCCGTGTGGGGGCGCAAGGCCTGATGCAACTGATGCCCGCCACGGCCCGTCATACGGCCCGAGCCATAGGTACACGTTACCGCAAAAGCTGGCTGACCTCGGACCCGGCCTATAATGTCCGCCTGGGGGCCGCTCACCTTCAGGAGCTATTGGACGAGTTTAACGGCTCCTACATCCTGGCCACGGTTTCATATAATGCCGGCAAAACCAGGGCTTATCGCTGGATCAGGGAATATGGCGATCCACGCACGGATGCTGACCCTATCGACTGGGTGGAAAGCATTCCGTTTTCAGAAACCCGCAATTATGTCCAGCGCGTGCTGGAAAACGTGCAGGTTTATCGCCACCGTCTTGCCGGGGCGCCGGTGCCGATCAGTATTTGGGATGATCTGAACCGTGGTGCCGGTACGGTGGAGGCCCGTGTCAGTACAACCACCATTGCCAAAGCCGATGTCAATATTGGTGCAAAAATTGCGACCAAGACCAGTGTTGGCACGGGCGAACCTGATAAAACCACTACAAAGCCAGTCCAAATTCCACACTCAAATTGCGTCATTGTAGCCCTGCCGGATAGAACGGGGACAAGTGCATTTTGCCCCCGCCCTGTCAGGACAATTCCCCAGGGGTAAAAAGGGGTAAACAGCCTCATATTAGGGGCTATTAAGGGGCAGTTTATTCTCATTAAGGGGTATATCAGGGGTAACTGAAGGATGGTTGAGGGGTAAGAGATGCCCCTCTTGGACCCTTGCGTTTGCTATGCGGCGGATAACACGTCCTTCGCCTCTCTCTTCGTCATCCTCCGACTTGATTGGGGGATCCATTGTACAGGTCCACATGCATTTAGATTGAGTATGAATCCTGGATCAGGTCCGGGATGACACGTTTGGTTATGAGGTGGGAATTGCAAAACCTTATCCCACACTTGTGTGCCCGGGGTATAGTGTTGGCAATATACCTGAAATTGTCATCACCCAGCTTGTCTATGTCTGGGTGATCCAGTACGGGATTAACCCGGCAATGACAAGAACCGCAAACGTATCCTTTGACTGTCTCAGGATGGAAATCCCAAACGCCCCGCGTCGGGGGCCAGACACTGGATAAGACCTGCGCCTTAATTCATAGTCAGGCGCTCAAATGCGCCCTCCTTGAGGGCTTGAACCGTGGCCCGATATCCGGCCTCAACGGCAACGTCATAGGCCTTCCAGTCACGCAGTTCGACGTCCTGCACATCGGGCAAGACCAGAACATCAACATTATCGCTGGGCCCGGTCTGGCTGCCATGGCTGATGGTGGCGGTACGCATGAGAAGGCTGGCAATGGGGGGCGCTTCCTGCAGCCCATAACGCAAGGCCCAGCCAAAGAACCCCGGAGGATTGATAAAATCATCGACGTTCAGGCCTTTCTGGCGGGCCACATCCACGCCAACGGTCAAGCCGCGATGCAAATGTGCCATGACATCGGTAGGAAAATTATTCACCACCGCTCCGTCAACGTGCACATCGCCATTCATTACCACGGGGGGCAGTATGCCCGGCAAGGAAATCGATGCCCGCAAGGCGGTGCGTAACAAGCCTTCGCGGTGAATGCTGGCACAGCCATTGCCAAGATTGCTGGATATGCAAAAAAAGGGAATGGCCAGATTTTCAATCTGTATCTCTCCAAAAAAGCGCTCCAGCCGCCGGTTGACCTTTCGCCCCCGGGTCAGGGCAACCACCGGCAGGGTGTAGTCATTCAACGGGTTGGAATGCACAAAGGCATCACAGATATTACGCTCCATCAGATCATCATCCCAGCCCAAAGCCAGCCCGGCGGCAATGATCGCCCCCATGGACGTGCCCCCGGTAAAATCGATGGGAATGCCGGCTTCGCGCAGCGCCCGTATGGCCCCTATATGAGCGTAAGATCGCGCCCCGCCGCCAGAAAGCACCAACCCAACCGAACGCCCGGCCGCTGTGCGGGCAATGCGGGCGACATCCGCTTTGGAGCCCTGGTTCCAGTGAAATACCCGTTCTGCATTGGCCGCCCGTTTCCAGTCACAGCCATTGGAAACCACCCGTTCGCCCTGATTGTGCAGCAACAGTACATCGACCAGACGAAACATGCGCGCCGGTGAGCGGTCTGGTGGTAATAAGGGTTCAGATGGATATGCATCGGGGCGGGCCAAAATCCACAAACGATCGGCCTGTCGCAGGCACAGCCGAAACCAGTGCGTATCGGCGACCGGCGCATGCAGCAGCACCACATCATGGGACCTTTCCAGTTCGTCAAACCAGTCGCTGTCGCTATCCTCACCTTCGGGACCGACAATGACCGAGCTACGCCCCAATTTGCTGAGGGCCTCGGACAGCATGCGCGCCACATGCAGGCAATTAATAGTTGGCGAGGTGGCAAGAAGGGCAAACACCTTGGGCTCGCTGCTGCAACCACAGCCGTCACGGCGATTAACCCGCATGCGGGTTACCATCATTTGCGCCAAGGATCGCATCAGGGTGGGAAACCGCTTGATCAGTTTTTCAAAGGCTTCGCGCGGCAAGCGTATAATCTCTGAATCGCGCATGGCAAAAATGGCAGAAGAATGCGGCGCCCCGCCCAGAAAGGCCATTTCCCCCACCGGCTCGCCAGCGCGAATATGGCCGATAAAATCCATCGACCCGTCTTCGCCTGTACTAAACGCCCCCAACACGCCTGAGCGCAAAAAGTAGATGCTGTCGGCGGGGTCCCCGGGTTTGAACAATGGCCGCCCGCCGGGCAGTGAAAACCATTCCACCTTTTTGGCCGCCGCCTTGAGTGCACCTTTGGGTGCATCGGAAAGGATGCTGATCCCAGCCAGGTCCTCGGCGGTTAACATGGGAATTTCTTGCGGCATTCGGGATCCGATCGGATATCAACATACGAAAAAATCGTACTCTGATATATCATATAATACGTTCCATGGTCAGCTTGCCCTCATCAACTTAACCGGATTTATTTGTGGGAGTCAGACCTGCAAATTCGGCCACCTTGCCTTCGGCCCGGGCCGTAACCGCATTTAGAATATCTGTCGGCTTGAACACGCCCGCCTGAACTGCGCGCATATACCGCATGCTTTCGGCGACCCCATGATCGCGGGCATGGTTGATGCAATCCTTGGAAGCGGCAATGGCGATGGGCGGTTTTTGTGCGATCTGCGCCGCCATGTCATTGGCCAGCGCCAACACGGCATCATGGTCATCGCCCAGTGCATTAACAAAGCCCAGCGCATGGGCGCGCTCTGCGCCTAGCGTGCTGCCAGTATAGGCCAGCTCGCGCACCACCCCTAACGGCAAAACCTTGGGTAGACGTTGCAAAGTACCCACATCGGCCATCATCCCTACATTGATCTCTTCAATGCGAAAATAGGCATCCCGCGTAGCAATGCGAATATCGCAGGCGCTGGTCATATCCACCCCGGCCCCGATACAGCACCCCTGAATGGCGGCGATGACGGGAAAGCGCGCCGCCTCCAGTGCGTCAAAGCCGCTCTGCATGCGTTGCAGGGTATGGGTAAAGGCCTCGCGCGCCTCGGCGTCATCGGTGGAACCGTTCATGCCTGCAAACATGCCAAGATCAATACCGGCGCAAAAATGCGGCCCCTCGGCATCCAGGATCAGCACCCGGGTTTTGCCGTCTGCCGACAGGTCGGCAATACACCCCGGCAGATCCCGCCAATAGGCGGCGTTCAGGGCATTGCGTTTTTGCGGACGGGTCAGCGTCAGACGGGCAATCGGCCCTTTGTGGGTAAGACGATACGGCGTGTCACTCATTTGGCTCTCCAATGGCAATGCATTCTTGCCTTACTTAAGCATGGTACAAAGATTGAGCAAATGCGCCGTACCTGCTTTAAGGACATGGCAGTGAGTCCTGCGCACAAGGAAACCATCATGAGCACCCTGAATTCCGACATCGATACCAAGAGCAAAGACTTTGCGGCCAATACCAAGGCAATGGATGCGTTGGTGGATACGCTAAACACCCAAACTGCCAAGGCTGCGCTGGGCGGGCCAGAGCGATCCCGCGAACGCCATGTGGGGCGGGGCAAGTTGTTACCGCGCCAGCGGGTCGAACATTTGCTCGACTCCGGCACGCCATTTCTCGAGCTATCGGCGCTGGCCGCCCACGATATGTATGGCGGCGGCATTAACGGTGCCGGGCTGATCACCGGCATTGGCCGGGTGATGGGCCGCGAGGTGATGGTGCTGGCCAATGATGCCACGGTTAAGGGCGGCACCTATTTTCCCATGACCGTGAAAAAGCATTTGCGAGCGCAGGAGATTGCGCTGGAAAACCATTTGCCATGCATATATCTCGTTGATTCCGGCGGCGCGAACCTGCCCCATCAGGCCGAGGTTTTTCCGGATCGGGAGCATTTTGGCCGCATTTTTTATAATCAGGCCATTATGTCCTCCAAAGGCATTGCCCAGATCGCCGTGGTGATGGGGTCGTGCACGGCGGGCGGGGCCTATGTACCGGCCATGTCGGACGAAACCATTATTGTGCGCAAGCAAGGCACCATCTTCCTGGCCGGTCCGCCTTTGGTCAAAGCCGCCACCGGCGAAATTATTTCCGCCGAGGATCTGGGCGGCGCCGATGTGCATGCGCGCCAATCCGGCGTGGTGGACCATTATGCCAATGATGATGATCACGCGCTGCACCTCGCCCGCCGTATTGTGCAAAATCTGGATGCACCGCACACCGGCGAGCCCCTGGCCGCCGACAATAAGGAACCGCTGTACAGCCCGGACCAGTTAAACGGCGTCATTCCGCGCGATGTACGCGCGCCCTATGACGTGCACGAAGTGATCGCCCGCCTGGTCGATGGCAGCGAATTTGACGAGTTTAAAAAGCTCTACGGCGAAACTCTGGTTACCGGCTTTGCGCGCATTTACGGCCAGCGTGTGGGCATTATTGCCAATAATGGCATTCTTTTTTCCGAATCCGCGCAAAAGGCGGCTCATTTTATCGAGCTGTGCTGCGCGCGTAATATCCCGCTGGTATTTTTGCAAAACATTTCCGGATTTATGGTTGGTGGTAAATACGAGGCCGGCGGCATTGCCAAGGACGGGGCCAAAATGGTGATGGCGGTGGCTTGTGCACGAGTGCCCAAATTCACCGTGGTCATTGGCGGCTCGTACGGGGCTGGCAATTACGGCATGTGCGGGCGGGCCTATTCCCCCCGCTTTCTCTTTATGTGGCCAAACGCGCGCATTTCGGTGATGGGCGGTGAACAGGCGGCCAGCGTGCTTTCCACCGTCAAGCGTGACGCCATGGAAGCGCGCGGCGAGAGCTGGAGCAAAAAGGACGAAGACGCCTTTACCGCCCCGATCCGTGAAAAATACGAACAAGAAGGCTCGCCCTATTACTCGACCGCACGGCTCTGGGATGATGGTATTATCGCGCCGGCTGACACCCGCCGGGTGTTGGGCCTGGCCCTTTGCGCCAGTAAAAATGCCCCTGCGGAAAAGACAGAGTTCGGCATTTTCCGGATGTAGGTTCTAATGCAATTGTAACCTGCATTTGCAAATAATATCCGCTAGAAGAAATTCAAACTTTTATAAGGAAACTGGACATGCGTTTTATTGGGTTGGTGATCAGTGCCGCGCTGGCGTTATCGGGCTGTACAACAGTATTTGGACAGAACACCAGCCCAGCGGCACCGATAGAAGCCACACAGGCCCGCACGGCGGCCAAAACGGCGGCCAAAACGGCGGCCAAAGACGTCCCGATTGTGATTATGATCGGCATAGACGGTCTGCGCTGGGATGCCATTGATCGCCACCCTGCCCCGACTTTACGTATGCTGGCCAAAGAAGGCGTGCGGGCGCAAGGCCTGATCCCGGTGATGCCCAGTGTCACCTTTGTGAACTTTTATTCCATCGCCACCGGGCTTTATGCCGACCATACCGGCATCACCTCCAATCTGGCCTATTCGCGCAAAACCGGCCGGTTGATGGAACGCGGCACCCACGGGGAAAGTGAATGGTGGGGCGGCGAGCCGATCTGGGTTACCGCCGAGAAACAGGGCCTGACCACGGCGGCCATGTTCTGGCTAGGCTCTGAGGCGGAGATTGCCGGCAAGCGCCCAACCCATTGGTATCCATACCAGCACAACAAACCCAAAGAAGAGCGCATCACCCAGGTGCTCGACTGGCTGGCTATGCCCGAGGCCAAACGCCCGCGCCTGATCACGCTTTACTTTAGCGATGTGGATAGCGCCGAACACCGTTATGGCCCCGAAACGCCAGAAGAAGGCGCCGCCATTATGGGTGTGGACAAAAATCTGGGAGATCTGGTCGCCGGCATCAAAAAATTGGGTCTGGAAAACCGTGTAAATCTGGTTATCGTCTCCGATCACGGCATGACCAAAGTTTTCGACAATGCCCTTATTTATCTGGATGACTATATCAATCTGGACGAGGTGATGGTGCCCAAATTTGCCAGTGCCAGCGGCCCTTCCGGTGGCCCCTTTGCTCATATTTTTGTCAAAGACCCGGCTAATATCGACCGTATTTATGCACAATTGGCAGATGCCAATCCCAATTTGCAGGTTTACCGGCGCGAGCATTTACCCAAGCGCTGGCACGTCAATAATGACGACCGCACCGGCGATATTTTTGTGGTGGCCGAACCCGGCTGGCTGGTTTTTGCGCGCTCGCTGACCTCTAAATACACCCACGCCCCCAAAGGCATGCATGGTTATGACCGCCATTTTCACGATATGTATGGCACCTTTATTGGCGAAGGACCGGCGTTCAAACGCGGCATCATGGCCGAGCCGTTTGATAATGTGAATGTCTATGGCATCGTTGCCGATATTCTGGGTATCAAACCGGCCAAAAATGATGGCGATCTGAAGAGTGTTGATTATATCCTGAAAGATTAGAGGCTCAATAAAACAGAGTACTGCTTGTCATCGCCCGACGGGTTCGGGTGATCCAGACAAACATAATTGTCACACTGGATTACCCGGATAAACCGGGCAATGACAAATCAAAATTTTAATCAATCCGCACCAGCGTCTCATCCGGGCATGGCCGGGCGAGTGTAATTGCTTCTTCCAGCGGGCCTTCCATCCAAAGCCCGATGTCGGCCCAGTCCAGCACCACCGGCATGGCCTTGGGGTGAATGGGATGCACCACCGCATTAGCATCGGTGGTCAGCATGGAAAAGGTGTTCATCTGCACCATCTCGCCTTTGTGCTCCCCCTGCCATTTGCCCCAGACACCGGCCATGGCAAAGGGTGCGCCATCGGGACGGCCAAAGGGAATGGCCTGTTTGGCCCCGGCCGGGCCGCTATATTCAGCAAAAAAGGTGGCGGGGATGATGCACCGCCGATGGCGCACCGCCTCGCGAAAGCTGGGCTTGTCCAGCCAGTCTTCGGCGCGTGAATTATAATTAAACGTGGGAAAGTGTTTTTCTTCCAGTGGCTTGTTCCAAAATGGCGGCACCAGCCCCCAACGCATGCGCCGGACCAGACGCCCCGTTGGGGTAGTCACCACAATGGGGCTCATGGCACCCGGAAAAAAACGCTCTTCCTCGGGCAGGTTTAACGCCCCTGCCCCAGCCATTAACCCCGCCAGATCCACCAAGGTGGTCCAGGTCAACAAATTGGTAAAGCCATAATTGGCACACATAATGGCGGTCTATGGGGTTTGCGCGGCAATGCCATCGCGGGCGGCTTTGATCGCTGGATCGTTGGGGGCCAGTTCAAGCGCCTTGTCATAGGCTTTCAGGGCTTTTTCATTTCTGCCCAGAACCCCATAGGAGCGGCCAAGTTTTGCCCATTCTTCGGCCGAGCCACCACTATTTGCCAATCGCCCCGCCAGACGTGCCACCATGCCCATGATCATATCACGCTGAGGCCCCTCGGGCAGAGACAAGGTTCCCGCCGTCACCGGTGCAGGGCTGACCAGGGCTTCGCCCACGTGGCTCATGCGGGCCGCTAGCGTTTTGCGCCAAGGCGTATCGGCGGGGGCAATTTTTATAATATGCCCCCAGTATTTTTCATTGGTTGCCTTGTCGCCTGCCTGTTCGGCGGCCAGCCCCAAAAAGAACAAAGCCCGCAAATCGTCGGGATTTCGGCCAAGGATGTCAGCAAACAAGGCCCGGGCCGTGGGGCCAACCTGTTTATCATTGGCGCTGACCAGTGCCTGGGCCTGAGCCCCCAGCAAGCCATCCCGCTCTACCGGAGTTTTGGCGATATTCGCCGCGAAAGCCAGCGCCCCGGCGGACTTTTCTGGGCTGCCCAGCGCCCAGTATTGATTGGCCAGATCCGTCCAGTTTTCAACGGTAGCGATTTTATTGCGCTCCAGAAGAGCGCTGGTTTCATCCATTTTGGCCATGGCCCGCGCCTGTAACACTTCGGGGGTGGCCGCTCGCGGGCGGGTCATATCCGGCCGCCCCAGTAATCCATAAACCCCGATCACCAGCACCACCATCAAGGCAGTACTGGCCACCAAAATTTTGGTTCGCCCCACCGCACCGGCTACAGCCATGGCGATCACCGATATAATCAGCACCGCTGCCAGAACTAGGAATAATGGACTCATGATGAGGGTGTGCTTTTCATTTGGTGTTCAATATCGCGCAAAACCGCTTTGGCCTTTTTGCGTTGTCTCAAAATCCGGATCATCAGACCGCCAATGACCAGCACTGATGCCCCATAAGAGGCCCAGATAAAGGTACCGTATTTACCCATGTCCAACAGCTCAAGCATTATCAAGGCTCCGTTGTGGTGACTGCGGTCGTGACACCCGCCCTCCGGCCATGCGCCGTTGCAGCCTGGCGGCGTGGCGCACATCCAGTTCGGTTTGCATTTGTACCAGCACCAGCCAGCCAAAAAGTGCGGTATAGCCAAGCGCCCCGACCAGCAACGGCCACAACATGGAGCTGTCTATGGTCGAGCCACCGGCGCGAAACACGCTGGCCGATTGATGCAGGCTGGACCACCAGTCGACGGAAAACTTGATAATGGGCAGATTGATCGCCCCGACCATGGCGGTAATCGCAGCCAGACGCGCCGCGCGGGCCTCGTCCGGCACAATGGTGCGCACTGCCATATAGCCCAGATACAGGAAAAACATCACCAGCATAGAGGTCAGGCGCGCATCCCAAACCCAATACGCCCCCCACATGGGCTTGCCCCACAATGCCCCGGTCAGGAGCGCCAGAAAGGTAAAGGCCGCCCCCAAAGGGGCCGCCGCCTTGGCCGCTGCATCTGCAAGGTTATGCCGCCATACAAAGCTGATCAGGCTGGCAACGGCCATAAAGGCATAGGCAAAGGAAGACAGCCACGCCGCCGGTACATGCACATACATCATACGCACCGCTTCGCCCTGTTGATAATCAACAGGCACCACAAACAGCCCAGCCCCAAAGCCAATGGCAATGCCCAACAGGCCAAACACCATTAATGGCGGGGCCAGCCATTTGGCCAGGTTTTGAAAGCGTTCGGGATTGGCAAAATAAGATAACATGATGTTACTGAACCTTACTCCATATGCACGCGCAATGCCGCCGCGCAGATCAGGGGGGATAATACCAGCGCCATTAGCGAGCTGGCCAGCAGCAGTTTTAAATCCGGGCTATTCAAGGCTCCATTGCGAATAACCCCGGCACCAAAAATCAAAGGTGGTGCCAGTAACGGACCGGAAAGCAGCAATACCAGCAATCCGCCGCCCTGACGACCCGCCGCCAGCGCCGCCCCCATAGCCCCCAAAAATACAAAGGCCGGGCCACCAATGGCCAGTGATACCATCAGCGGTATCAGGGTTTCGGTCCGCGCCCCCAGCATCAGCGCCGCCAACGGGGATAACAGCGTGACCGGCGCGAAGCTTGCCAGCCAGTGCGCCGTGGACTTTCCCGCTGCAATGGCGCTAAGGCTGGCCCCGGATGTGGCCAATATGTCCAGCGATCCATCCTCCAGATCAGCACGAAAAAGATGGTCCAGCGATAACTGGCTGGCCAATAGCGCCGCCAGCCATACCAGAGCAGGGGCAATTGGCCCCTGAGCGCGGGTTTCCGGCCCGATGGCAAAGGCGGCCAGTAATATGAACAACAGAAAAAATACTGCCCCTTGCGCCCAGCCGCCACCAGCCCGGCGCGCCACGCCCATATCGCGAGCCAAAACCGCCGAAAAGGTGCCAAACCAGTTCATGCGGCCGCCACCAGATTTAGCTCGCTAACCTTGCCTTTTGGTGCAAACGCACTGTGGGTGGCGATAATGGCGATACCGCCATCGTTCAGGTGCGATGCAATCAGGTCTTCACTCATTTTGGCGGCTTTGCTATCCAGCGCCGCCGTCGGCTCGTCCAGCAACCAGACCGGCTGGTTCTGGACCAATAGACGCGCCAGCGCCAAACGGCGTTTCTGACCTGCCGATAACTGCCCGGCATGAAAGCTGAAAAGCGCAGCAATTCCAACATGTTTCAACGCTATATTAAGGTTATAATCGCTCTCGTGAATGCGGGCCCAAAAGGCCAGATTTTCCAGCACCGTAAGAGCGCGCTTATGGGCATCTTCGTGGCCCTGCCAGGCAATCAGGCCAGCCGCATTACCGTTTTGCCAGCCGGCTTGCGCGGTTTTTACTTCCAGAGAGCCTTCCACAATGGGCAGCAAACCGGCCAGCAGGCGCAACAGGCTGGTTTTACCGGCGCCATTATCGCCGCGCAGGATCATCGCCTCTCCGGGGCTTAGGGTAAAACTGACGCCTCGAAATATTGGCTGGCCGCCACGATCACAGCCTAGTTCATGCGCCCGCAGACTGACCGGCTCGAACGAAACTGCGCTCATCAGCTTAATCCGATTTTACGCGATGGCGGCGCATGGCCACAAAAACAATACCGCCGCCAACCAGAAAGATCAGCCATGGCCCCAGCCATAACGGCAAGGTGGCACCATTCATTGGTGGGCGAAGCAGGATCACATCACCATAACGAGCCACCAGATAATCCCTGATTTCCTGATTGGTCCGCCCCTGTGCGATCTGCTCGCGCACTATGACGCGTAAATCCCCGGCAATATCCGCATTGGAATCATGAATGGATTGCGCAATGCAGGTTGGACAGCGTAACTCCTTGAAAAGGTTAAGCGCACGGGCTTCCTGCGACGGGTCGTTCAGGGGCAGTTCGGGCGTGATAAACGCTCCCAGCATTAATGCCGTTATCAGAATCAGCAGCGCTCTCATGATGCCCCCAATGGTTGGGCGGCGTCTGCCTGATTTTGCCGACGACGTCGCCAGCCAATACCAAACCCGCCAATCAGACTACCCAGCCCGGTCAGCCCCGCTCCTACCCATATCCAACCTATCAGAGGCCGATAAAACAATCGCACAGCCCAGCCTTTGATAATCGTTTGTTCGCCATCTTTTTCAGTCAGCGCCGACACGGTGACGTGCAGATCCCCCAGAAAATGCGAATCAATTGCCGCTTCGGTGGTAGGCATGCCGCTGGCCGGGTAAAAGCGCCGTTCGGGATACAAGGTACGCGAAACCTTGCCAGACTCGTCCAGCAGGCTGATTGTGGCCCGCTCTGCGGTGAAATTGGGGCCACGCACGCCGGTGATCCCGTCAAAGCGCGCGTGAATCTTGCCCAGGCGGACAATCTCGCCGGGCTTGACCGCCTGGCTGACTTCAGTGGAAAAAAGCGCCGTTGAGGCCATGCCAAGGGCGGCAATGGCCAGTCCCAAATGCCCCAGCACCATGGCCCATTGGTCCAGTGTCCAGCGCATTTTGCGTTGCTTCACCCCATGGGTGACCGTGCCGGCGCCAACCCAGAGTGCCGCGCCCACGGCCAGCGGCCCCATGATGCTACCAGGTTTTAATGCAATGGTCAGGGCAATGCCGGCCAGCGCCACCCCTAAGGCAAAGCGGGTTTGGCCCAGCGCCTGCATAATGGTGCCTTTGCGCCAGATCGCCAACGGAGCCAGGCCCATGGCCGCCATGCCGATAATGAATAGCGGTATGGCCGTGGCGGCAAAAAACGGCGGGCCGACGGAAAGCGGCGCCGCGCCAATGGCGTCGATCAGCAAGGGATAGAGCGTGCCCAGAAAAACCGCTGCCGCCGCCGAACTCATCACCAGATTATTGACCAGTATCATAGCTTCTCTGGAGGCCGGGGTGAAATGAATGTCGGCTTCGAAACTTTTGGCGCGCCAAACAAAAAGCGCCATCGCACTGCCAATCGCGACCAGCAAATAGATCAAAATGGCCAATCCACGCGCCGGATCCACCGCAAACGCGTGCACCGAGGTCAGGAGGCCCGAGCGCACAATAAAGGTCCCGATAAGGCTAAGCGAAAAGGTGATGATGGCCAGCAATACGGTCCAGCCCGGAAAACCGCCCCGGCGTTCCAGCACCAGGGTGGAGTGCACCAGTGCCGTCCCTACCAGCCATGGCAATAGCGAGGCATTTTCCACCGGATCCCAGAACCAGTAGCCGCCCCAGCCCAGTTCGCGATAGGCCCACCAGGACCCCAGCACGATGCCCCAGGTCAGAAACCCCCAGGCAATCAGCATCCATGGCCGGGTGCGCAGGGCCCATTCTTTATCAATGGTACCCTTGGCCAGACCACCCATGGCCATGGCAAAAGGCACAGCAAAGCCAACATAGCCAAGATAGAGCATGGGCGGGYGAATGATCAGGCCGATGTCTTGCAGCAACGGGTTCAGGCCGCTCCCATCAATTGCCGCCGGGATTTGCCGCCAGAAYGGATTGGAGGCCARCGMAATAAARGCCAGYACACCRGCGCTMAGCAGCCCCAKCACCCCGATGGCAAARCGKCCATCCGYACTGTRCCGRCCCGTGAATTGYGCAAAAAAWGCGCCATACAGACTGAGGATCAAGGCCCAAAGCARCATRGARCCTTCRTGATTGCCCCARCCRGCGGCAATTTTGAAAAACATCGGYTTGGTGGAATGGCTGTTGGCCACCACATTGGCCACYGAAAAGTCYGAAGCGGCAAAGGCGGCMAGCAAAAAYAAAAAYGAKGCCACGGCAGCGGCAGCCTGTGCCCGCGAGGCACTCACCGCCAGAGCAATGCCTTGCGGGGCTTTGCTAAAGGCGGCATAGCTTTGCAGCAGGGCACAGCCCAGTGCCAGCAAGAGAGATAAAAATCCGAGTTCAGCGCTCATATCTGGTTTCTAGCGTTAAATTTATGCCTGTGCACCCTGCACAGGTGACATTATATGTATTCCGGCAATATGTCGCATGATGGTTTCTAGTGACACAACACATATTCACGTTAAACTTGCTTATCCAGTGCAAATGAGGATGCCGTGATACCTAAAAAACAAAACACCCGTCTTTTGGCCATTGGCGTGGGCGGCATTGCCCTGATTGGCGCGGCTTTTCTTGTCGCTTCGGCCCTGAGGCAAAGTATATCGTATTTTTATACGCCAACGGAACTGGCCGAATCCATGCCCTCCAGTCACAAGAAACTAAGCCTTGGCGGCATGGTAGAAGAAGGCAGTGTGAAGCGCGGCGACGGTCTGGATGTACAATTCATGGTCACAGATTTTAACAACACCGTTCTGGTACATTACGACAAGGTGTTACCGGACCTGTTTCGCGAAGGCCAGGGCGTTGTTGCGGAAGGTACTATTGACAAAAATGGCGTCTTCAAAGCCACCAGAATTTTGGCGAAGCATGATGAAAAATATATGCCGCCTCAGGTAGCGCGAGCCCTGAAACCAAAAACCAAAGCGCCTGAGGGGAGTTGATTTACCCTCAGGCATTTGCCTAAACACCATTACTGTTGCATTTGCACAACAGGGGCGCTGAAAAGAACTTTTCTTGCAAATTTACAAGTTAAAGTCTGGTGTTTTTTAGCTCCATCCTTTAATCATAGAGCTTCTGGTCAGGAATCGTTTCTGACCGGCGCGAATCGTATGCTCTGCTATAATTCAGTGTGGGCATTATGTGTCAATGTTTCGAGGGGCTTCCTCCGGAGGGGATTATGAAGAAATTACTTCTATCTGCGGTCGCAACGGCAGCAATGCTGGGAGCGACGTCAGCGGCATTTGCTGGCGATGAGGGCTGGTATGTTAAAGCAGGCGTCGGTTATGGCAGCCTGGAAAGCATGACCTTGGATGGCGCCCTGAATGGCGAAATCAATGCTGAAGGCGAAGTTCGCCCCAGCCTGGGTTTCGGATATGATTTTGATAACAACTGGCGTGTTGATGTCGATGTCACGCAACGTTACAATAATACTGGCGCTGTTGGGAAATACCCGAATAGTGCCTCCAAGATCAATTCCACATCCATGCTTACCAACCTCATTTATGACGTACCAACCAACACAAACTTTTCACCATATATTGGTGCAGGGATTGGCTATGCATCCAACCATCTGAGTGCCATTGGTACAATTGATGGCATGCCAACATCTGTAGTTGGTGCGGTTGGTGATCGCCAGCTGGACTTTGCCTATAACCTCTTGGCCGGGATCGGTTACAAGGTTAATCGTAATGTTACTTTTGATCTTGGATACCGGTATTTTTCGGTTCTTGGGCAACGGTTTAATGGATTTAGCGGCACAAACCCCACCAGAGTTGATTATGGTACATACACTTCTCATGATGTGATGGCCACAATCCGCTATAAATTTGGTGCGCCACCTCCGCCTCCTCCTCCACCACCGCCTCCACCTCCACCACCTCCTCCAC
>NVVU01000043.1 GCA_002733485.1 Robiginitomaculum sp. | reverse complement strand
CGATGAACAAGCTGACCTCCCGGCCGCTCAACACCTTTCCTTATGACGAGCTGTGCCCCGGATCCGATGCCCTGACGACCTTGCAAAAGGGTTTTCGCTGAACAGTAGCCGCTCTTCGAGGCTCGGCTATGCCTCACACTTCAGGGTGAGGCGATTGTCATGGTGCGCCCATTTTAAGTGGTGTGGGAGCACCCTCGAAAATGAAAGCGTTTTTGGGTCTAAGGATTCTCATAGGCGCTAATGGGGACGATTGGGCTACATGAAGTTCTCATTGGCATTGCCTTTGTTCCCAGTTTTATGCGGCATGGGCGATTTAAATTCAGTTGCGGGCATTCCTGAAAAACAGGCGCAGAAGTTATTGAAAGCATGTTCTTTTCATTACCAAATACATCATAAACGCGACACCCGGCAGGTAAGGAACGAATGGTATTATTGTGCGCAGGCGTGTTGGTTACCCAAAAAACAGAAACCGTCTTATGGGCCTGTTCAAATACATAGGATTGGACGTGCGTCATGGCATTAGAAGAAAACGTGCTTTTGACAATGGGTTCCCCCAATCGTTCCTGCATATTGATCGACATTTTAATGTTCTCAGGTACTGGATTTCTTTCGTGCAAAGTCGGCTCTATATAAAACGTACCTAAATGAGTGCCTTTTGAGGCTGGGCCCGGAAAGGCAAAAAGGGTGATGGGGGCCACCCCTTCGTTCAATAGCATCACATATTTTTTTGCTATTTCTTCAGGGGCGATCACGGGTCCAGGATCTGAATTCTGTGGACTGTTCATAAGCAATAATTGTTCAAGGTCAGGTGAGCTGAACTCTGAAATAGTGCTGTTGGCAGGCGTTACGGCCATTTCGTTGCTCATTAACGGCTTATCAAACGAATAGTTATTTTTTAAAAAACCCACTTGGGCGGGTATAATCGCAGAACTCCGGTAACTGTGGAAATTATATATGTCTATCAATGGGGTATGGAAATAGGGGTCAATGACCTTAGCATTTAACCCTGCGATAATTGCCTTGCCATTGAGGGCCATTGCAGGGGTGGGCGAGGCATTTCTTTGGGCAATCAAAGCGGCCCAATCAAGTGCAACACCATCCAGCATTACCGTATCGTTCGCGGTTAGAGAGATCGTATGATTTTCGCTCGATACATCGTCAAAAAGCTCAAGAATGGCCATGAGTTTCTCATGAGGAAACGCCACGCCGTTTTGGATCGCGGTTTCGTGTTGCTGTAAGAGATCATCAAGGGCGAAATTTGAGATGGTGCCCCCCATTATGCCGCTGTCTGCGATGGCAATGGGGTTGGCATCTATCAGAGCTTTTCGTGCCGTTGCCACCATTTTTACGTATTTGTGTCTATCGCCATCCGGCTCGCACCAGGTGTTGTTGCTCTGGTCCACTTCATTGGCGATGACCACAACTTTTACGATACCGTCATAGGTTTCTCCAAACCCTTTCATGAACGCATAAAACGATTGGCTATGGCCAAACTCATTGCTCCACGTTTCCTAAAAATCAATCGGTGGAAACGACTTCATGCTTTCACACCCGGCAGGCGCCGCCCAGGGGGCATCAATTTGAATGACGGGAATGACCTCGATGCCCATATTGTAATAGTCAATAATGCGCTTCACCATGGGGTGGTGGGTATTGAAATATTTTCCATTTTTATATTGGAAAAAACTCCACTGGGCGGAGAGCCGGACCACCTGCCCCTGCATTGCACGATAGGCAATATGGGCCGTATCAACGCGGCCGGAGAACAGGGTTTGCGTAAATAAATCGAAATTCAAATATGGATAATCACGAACCGCTGGCATGATGCCTGAATGCGATTTAAATTTCGAAGAAAAAATACCTATATTCGAAGAAAACAGAGGCGTTTCTGTTGACGTAATAGAAACTTTGACGAGCCTGTTTTGTGTTTCTTGGGAGAAAGAATGTGTGGCAGATAAAAATACGCCAGCTGTAATTAATGCCGTAAAAAAACAGCGCATAATTTGTGAGTTATTTTTTGAGAAAAATGCATCATACAATCTGCCATGCCAATACGTTGATCATATGCGAGCTTGATTAATAATCAAAGAAATTCACCGTAGCTCAAGATTATACTGATGCAATTGGTGCGTCTGAATAGACTTGGCTTTGGGTTGATTTTGTTAGGGTCCAGGTCACAAAAATGCCTTTAATTTACCCTTTGCCGTAAATTTGCCAGCTTTAGCTCTTTTCATCTGCTACAACGAACCTATTTTATTAATGGGCTTGGCATTATGCTTGCTTGATGATGGATTATGGATGTGAGCGCACGAATAGACATATTAGCCGGTGGCAGAGACGATCGCCCCGAGGATCATGAGGATGATGGTCCACAGACCGGTGTGGTCGAAAAGACCCGCACGCGCACGCGTCGCCCGTCCATGTATCGTGTCTTGCTGCTCAATGACGACTACACCCCTATGGAATTTGTCGTGGATATACTGGAACAGGTTTTCCACAAATCCCGCGATGAGGCGGTCGCGGTAATGCTGAATGTACACCAGAACGGCGTAGGCGTTTGCGGGGTTTATTCCTTTGACGTTGCCGAAACCAAAGTGGCACAGGTCGCCGCCACCGCCCGCCAGAACGAACACCCTTTGCAATGCACTATGGAAAAAGCCTGATCATTTATTAACCGGAGAACCTGTTGCCCTCATTTACCCCCGCCCTGGAAGAAAGCCTGCAACGCGCGGTCGCTTATGCCAATGACCGCAGCCATGAATATGTCACGCTGGAGCATTTATTGCTCAGCCTGATGGATGATGAAGACGCCGTAGAGGTGTTCAAATCCTGCCATGCGGATATGGATAAACTACGGGCCAGTGTGCTGGAATACGTTGATGAGGATTTACAGGCGCTGGTGGTGGAAAACCATGCCGGGGATGCCCGCCCCACGGCGGGCTTTCACAAGGTCGTGCAACGGGCCGTCATTCATGTGCAATCGGCCAATCATGATGAAGTTTCCGGGGCTAATGTGCTGGTGGCGCTTTATGCGGCGCGCGAAAGCCATGCGGTTTTCTTTTTGCACGAAGTGGATGTTACCCGCTTTGACGTGGTGCGTTATCTGTCCCATGGGGTGCCTAAGGGTCAGGATAACCCGCCGATTGCTTTGTTTGATGACAGTGATGACGAGGAGGTGCAGCAACAAAAGGAACCGACCGCGCTGCAAAGCTATTGTGTTAATCTGAACGAAAAAGCCAAGGCCGGGGATATTGATCCGCTGATCGGGCGCGATGCCGAGGTCGAGCGTTGTATCCAGGTTCTTTGCCGTCGCCGCAAGAACAATCCCTTGCTGGTGGGGGATCCCGGAGTTGGAAAAACCGCCATTGCCGAGGGACTGGCGCGTAATATTGTAGAGGGTAAAACCCCCGAAGTTTTGCATGATTGCACCATTTTCTCGCTGGATATGGGCTCATTGCTGGCCGGTACGCGCTATCGCGGTGATTTTGAAGAACGCCTGAAAACCGTGGTCAAGGAACTGGAAGAAACCGACGGGGCGATCCTCTTCATTGATGAAATCCATACGGTAATCGGGGCCGGTGCCACGTCGGGCGGCGCCATGGATGCCTCAAACCTTCTGAAGCCTGCGCTGCAATCAGGAACCTTACGGTGTATGGGCTCTACCAGTTACAAGGAACACCGCCAGCATTTTGAAAAAGACCGGGCACTGGCGCGCCGCTTTCAGAAAATCGATGTGGCGGAACCCTCYGAAGACGATACGGTGAAAATTCTGGTGGGTCTGAAGCCCTATTTTGAGAAATTTCACGAGGTTCGCTATACACTGGATGCACTCAAGACGGCGGTGACCCTGTCTTCGCGCTATCTGAATGATCGCAAATTGCCCGACAAGGCTATTGATGTGATCGACGAAGTGGGGGCAGGCCAACGATTGTTGCCGCCATCACGGCGCAAAAAAACCATTGGCGTCAAAGATATTGAGGTCATCGTCGCTAAAATGGCRCGYATTCCKGCCAAATCRGTTTCYAAAARCGATGAAAAGGCGCTGCACAGTCTGGAGGCGGACCTCTCTCGYGTGGTGTTTGGGCAGGACAAGGCTATCGGTCAGGTGGCTTCGGCTATTAAAATGGCTCGTGCAGGCCTGCGTGAGCCGTTAAAGCCTATTGGCTGTTATCTCTTTTCCGGGCCGACCGGGGTTGGTAAGACCGAAGTGGCGCGCCAACTTAGCTCGGTTCTGGGCGTTGAACTTTTACGCTTTGATATGTCAGAATATATGGAACGCCACAGCGTCGCCCGCCTGATCGGTGCGCCGCCGGGCTATGTCGGCTTTGATCAGGGCGGCTTGCTGACCCAGCAAGTGGACCAGCACCCCCATTGTGTGTTGCTGCTGGACGAAATCGAAAAAGCCCATGCGGATGTGTTCAATATCCTTTTGCAGGTCATGGATAATGGCACGCTGACCGATTCCAACGGCAAGCGCGTGGATTTTCGCAATGTAATCCTGATCATGACCACCAATGCCGGGGCGGTGGACGGCGCCAAAAACTCCATCGGCTTTGGCCGGGGCAAGCGCGAAGGCGAGGACGAGGCGGCSATCAAGCGCCTGTTTGCGCCCGAGTTTCGCAATCGTCTGGATGCCACTATCCCGTTTGCCTCGCTGGGCGAGGACACCATTGGCCTGGTGGTCGAAAAATTCATGATGCAGCTGGAGTACCAGCTGGAAGAGCGCAATATCAGCTTTGAGTTAAGCGATGCGGCCCGCGACTGGTTGGGCAAACAAGGCTATGATGAAGCCTTTGGCGCGCGGCCTTTGTCCCGCACCATTCAGGAGCATGTGAAAAAGCCGCTATCGGATGCGATCCTGTTTGGAGAGTTAAAAAACGGTGGTCTGGTGAAAGTCGATGTGGATCCTGAAGATAGAGAAAAGCTGAAATTTGAGATCTTCCCTGAAGAACCAAAACGCAAAACTACTGGCAAGCCCCGCAAAAAGGCCCGCGCAAAAAGCAAAGCCAAGTGACATGCCCCTAACGCTTAAGGCCATGCCCGGGCGCTATTGCGTGGCGCAACTGGCAGTCAATAGTGAAATTCCGGCAGGTATTTTAACGGGCGATGGCTTTGTTTCCATCACCCGGACCGAAGACGAGCTATCGCTGGTTTATCCCGAGGGGCGCGAAATCAACACGCAAAAATGCGAAACCGGCTGGGTTGGTTTCATGGTATGTGGCGTGCTGGATTTTGCGTTGGTGGGCATTTTATCGCGCCTCAGCGGGGCGCTGGCCGACGCCGGGGTCAGCCTTTTTGCGATCTCCACCCATGATACGGACTATCTGTTTGTCAAAGTCGAACAGGAGGCCGCAGCGCGGGTGGCACTGGCGTCAGTGGCCAAGGTGCTGGACTAGCCCCCCGGCACGCCGCGAATGGGGCTGTCCAGAACTTCCATGGAGTTTTCAAAGGGCGGGGCCAGACGGCCTTCGGTTTTAAAGCGCAAATTCAGGTTTTTCACGCGCTGGACAGCATCTTTGGACAGGTCTTCATAAAAAAGATTGAACGGATCAGGTTTAAAGCGTTTGCCAAAGCCCATGCCTTTGCGCAAAGAGCGTGATTTTGGCTTATCCACCAGCAATATCCCGTCTACACATTGCGCTGAGGTTTGCGCCGGCATGGGTACCGGCGCGGTGCCCCATTCCAGCCCGGTTGCCGCTGCGCCCCCCAAATGCAGGCGTTTGGGTGCAAAATCATCAACCGCACCGCCAAGCACCGGGTTTACACAGGCCAGCGCGCGCCCTTTTGTGGGGTGTAACAGGCCGTTCCGGTCCCAAACCATGGTGCGCTCGGCAAAGCGTTTGATCTCGGATTTTTCACGCGGTTGAAACGGGCCATAGGTGACGATGCAGCGCGCGTCCTCTTTGTCACGGCACGGGGATAGCCCTTTTAGGGGGCCATCAAAAAGATCCAGCGGCACGGCAAAATCCAGAATATAGGCGGCGGCCAGACGCTCTCGTAAATACGGATCATTAAAGCGGTCCTGCAACAGGCCCAGTACGTGCAGCCCGCCTTGTTCGGCCCCCACCAGAATGATCGGACCTTTGCCGCCAATTTGCGCCACAAACGCATCAAAGGCCTGCAAGACGTCTTCATAGGCCAGTTTGCGCGCCCCCCGGGCATCACTGCGTATGGTCAGGAAGGAAAACAGCGAGGCAGCGCGATAATAGGGAATGGATACGGCCCCGGCCCTGGCAAAGGGTCCTGCCCAATTGGGAATGACTACCCGCCAAAGCCGCGCGCGCGGCTTGGCGGCGTCAATCGGGGTGTTCCAGTCTTTGCCGCCCCAATAGACCGTGGGGGTAACCACAAACACACTGGCATTTTGGGTCTTTTGCGGGGCGATGGCCCAGGCCTCTGCGTTGGCATAATCGGGGGCAGTTGGTGGGATATAGGTTTGAAAAGGCACGCGCGGATCGTTGAGAAAACGAAAGAGGTTGTCGCGCGAAACCAGTGCAAATACGCCCAGCAGGAACAAAAAACCCAGCCCTCCAAAAAGGCCGTAACGGATGATTTTATCTCGGCTTGTGTTCATGTCTCATTCCTGCGCCCGAATCAGAGCATAATTGCGCCACACGGTCCATATATATTCAAGTGTATTGTGGGCTTGTATGCTCAGGTTTGCTCCCCACTTACCTGTAAAGACCTGAACACTGGTGATGAGATGCATAATAAAAACAAAGAAGAGCATGATCAGGAGATTTTGGTCAAACCTTCCAAACGCAAAGGCCTGTTATTGTGGCTGCGTAACAGCTTTCTAACCGGCATCGTAGTGTCGGCACCGATTGCGGCGACCTTGTGGCTGGTCTGGAGTTTTCTGCGCTGGGTTGACGGCCGCGTGGTGCCACTGATACCGGCGGAATATAACCCTGAAAACTATCTCCCCGTGGCGATACCGGGCCTGGGCCTCTTGATTGCGGTGGTGGCACTCACCTTTTTGGGGGCCATTACCGCTAATATTTTTGGCCGTACTCTGATTGGCCTGGGCGAACGCATTGTTGAACGCGTGCCTCTGGTCAGCAGCATTTACGGCACGGTGAAACAGATCGTTCAAACCGTCTTATCCCAACAGGAACAATCCTTCGACAAGGTGGTATTGATAGAATACCCACGCGCAGGCACCTTTGCCGTGGGCTTTGTTTCAGCCCCGGCGCAAGGCGAGATTGCCAAGGCGCTGGGCGAGGATGTGGTGGGGGTATTTATACCCACGGCGCCAAACCCGACCTCGGGTTTTCTAATCTATGAGAAAAAAGAAAACCTGACCTATCTGGATATGCCGGTGGATGCCGGTGCCAAGCTGATCTTGTCGGCGGGGCTGGTTTATCCTAACGGCAAAGCCCCTCAACCGGATGAGAGCAAGCGCACCGCCTGATCCTGTTCGAACAGATAGAGCAACTGGCGCAGGGCCGCGCCGCGCTTTCCGGTCAGGTCCGGATCGGTCTGGGCAATCAGGCGCGCCTGTGTGTTGGCAATTTCCAAAAGGTCCGTATCGCGCTCAAGGCGGGCGAAACGATTGCGGGGCAGGCCGCTTTGGCGCATGCCCAACAAATCGCCCATGCCGCGCAGTTTCCAGTCGGTTTCAGCAATTAAAAACCCGTCATCAGTATTGCGCAGGGTTTCCAGCCGCTTGCGCGCGGTTTCGCTTAAGGGTGGCTTGTATAACAATAAACAGGCCGAGGCCTGGCTTGAACGGCCAACCCGTCCGCGCAATTGGTGCAATTGCGCCAGACCAAAGCGTTCGGCCTGTTCAATCACCATCACGCTGGCCTCGGGTACATCCATACCCACTTCGACCACCGTGGTGGCCACCAATATCTGAATATCGCCGTTCTTGAACGCTTGCGACAGGCGTTCTTTTTCATGTGCGGGCAGGCGGCCATGGATCAGGCCAATACAGTTGCCAAAACGGGCCTTAAGGTCGTGATAACGGTCCTCGGCGGCGGCCAGATCTACCTTGTCGCTTTCCTCGACCAAGGGGCAAACCCAATAGGCGCGCCCACCATCATGGATCAATTTGCCAATACGGCTGATCACGTCTTCCAACCGGTCCAGTGGCATGACCCGGGTGGTGACCGGCGTGCGCCCCGGCGGCTTTTCGTCCAGCTTGGAAAGATCCATATCCCCATAAACCGCCAGCGCCAGCGTGCGCGGTATCGGCGTGGCGGTCATCACCAACAGGTCCGGCCGCGCGCCTTTTTGCGTGAGGCGCAAACGGTCCGAGACGCCAAAACGGTGTTGTTCATCAATGATTACCAGCGCCAGGTTGTGAAATTCCACGCCTTCCTGAAAGAGGGCGTGGGTGCCGCAGATCACGTCAATTTTGCCGCTTTTGAGCTGATCCAGAATGCGCGCCCGGTCCTTGCCCTTATCCCGCCCGGTCAGAATGCCCAGTTTCAGGCCCGCCGCCTCCAGCAAGGGAGCCAGAGAGTGGGCATGCTGGCGCGCCAGGATTTCGGTGGGGGCCATCAGGGCGCATTGCCCCCCGGCTTCGACCGCGCGGGTCGCGGCCAGCGCCGCCACAAAGGTTTTTCCGGACCCCACATCACCCTGCAACAGGCGCATCATACGTTCAGGGATGGCCATATCGGCCTCGATTTCTGCAAAAACGCGCACTTGCGCCCCGGTGGGGGTAAAGGGCGCAGCATCCAGTATCGCCTGTACCTTGCGGCCATCGCCAGTCAGGGCCAGGCCGGGCTTGGCCCGCCGGTGCGCGCGTACAAGGGCCAACGCCAATTGCCGGGACAGTAATTCGTCATAGGCCAGACGGCATCGCGACGGGCTGTCTTCGTCCAGAACGTGCAAATCCGTGGGCTGGTGCAGGGCCATCAGGGCCTCGCGCCAGGCGGGCCAGCCCTGTTCCGCCAACAGCAGGCCCGGGTCGATCCATTCTTCCAGCTCAGGCGCGCGCTCCAACGCACCGACGATGGCTTTACGCAGGGTTTTGGCGGCCAGACCCTGCGTCATCGGATAAACCGGCTCTATGGCCGGGATTTCATCGGCGTTTTGCGGACTGACGATATAGTCCGGGTGCAGCATCTGAATGTCGCCGCTAAAGCGTTCCACCTTGCCGCTGACGATACGTTTTTCCCCGGGGGGAAGCTGGCGCATGAGGTAGTCCGGGCGGCCATGAAACCAGGCCAGGGTTAAAAAGCCGGTGTCATCATGTACCCGCACCCGATAGGGCAGGCCACGGCGCGGCGGCGGGGCATGATCTTCGACCTCCACCTCAAAGCTGGCGATTTGCCCATCAATGGCATTGGCAACCCCTGGCCGGGAGCGCCGATCCACCAGGCTGTTAGGCATCATGAACAGCAAATCCAGCACGTGTTTTGCGCCCAGTTTTTCCAGATTTTGCGCCACCTTTGGCCCGACGCCTGCAAGGACATCGGTGTCGGCAAATAAAGGAAAGAGGATTTGAGGCCGCATACGCCGATTATAAACCAGGACAGCGCGGTTTCGCCACTGATTTTGCGCTCAAAAAGTTTTCAACAGCTTGATACGCGCTGTGAACTGGCCACGACTGCCATACTGGCTGCGAGTGATAGGGCTGTTCCCTGCCGCTCCGTGCAAAAAACCCATATGTGCGCTGGCCCCCAGACGCCAGTTTTTTCCAAGGTCATTTTCAAATACCATACCGGCAATGCTCTCATAAAGACTCATTTTGGCATAATAGGGAGTCAATCCAGTAGCCAGGGACTGGGCGGTATTGACACCGAAAAACTTCTGTAAGTGCTGACCGGAACCCCATTTAAGGCGGATATAGGGGACCAGTCTTGTCTTGCGACTCAGCTCCATGGTGTAGCCGGTTTCTAGATTGAACGTCTCGCCATCGGTGACACCGGAAAGGTCGGTAAAAAACTCGCCCGTCAGATAGGTTTTATACAAAGACACGCCAACAAAGACGCCGCCATCCAGCCGGGCATCGACTTTGCCAAGACCCTTTATTGGTTCGGGAAGATTGCGTACTCGTCTGCCTTGTACGCCTCGCACCAGCATCCCTGCACGCCAGATCCGGTTGTTAAAGGCAATGACCCCCATGGTGCCGTTTTCAATGAAAAATGTGTTTTTCCAGAAAAGTTTGAGATCCAGATCCAGATCCAGAGCATATCCGCCAGAGCCTGCAAATTCGGGCACCAAAGCAATGCCGGCGCCATAGCGTCCGTGCCAGTTGCTGCCGCGATCTTCCAGGGTCAGCTCGGTGGCCTTGATATAAATCGGCGGGCCGGTGGGGCTGGAGCGCACATCAGCATTGGCAATGGCGGGTAAAGCCATCCCGATCATCAACATCATCACCCTCAGGCGATCATTTAGGCACAAAAACGGCACGGCTTATTTTCCGCCCTGGCCGGGTGTATCCAGCGCATAATGGACTTCATAACCGGTGTGGTCGGACAAGGCGCGCCCATCCAGGAGTTCCCGAAAATTACGTTCTATATATACCGGGGTCAGCAAGGTGGCGCTGCCAGAGCGGTAGAACTGTTTATCATCGGTAAGGTACAGCACTTCCGAGGGGGTTGTTTGTGTATCCAGCGCGCAGGAAATCCCGGTTTTCAGGCAGCTCTCGGCGGCATCCAGCGCGTTAATTTCCTCGCGAAAATACTGATACCGAGCCGGTAGTCTGGTATTAAAATCGCCTGCCAGAATCAAGGGCGTTTTCATGGATGTGGTCCGGGCCAGAAATTTGGCCAATATGTCGGTTTGCTGTTGGTGCGCGCGCAGGCGAACGGCTCCGGGCGCCTTGGCCGAACGGTTGGAATTAAAATGCGAGGTGACCAGTTTAACGGGGCTATCCAGGCCTGGTATGGTAATTTCCGTCATCACAATGGCTTTGTTGGCCAGGCAATCCAGACCGGCGCAGGCCTTGCCGTTAAAGGTCGTGAAAACCGGGTTGGTGATTTTATAATCACTAAGGATGATCAGGCCGCTGCCCATGAATTTTTGTGGTTTTGCTCGCTTGGCATAGGAGCGGCCGCTTTCCACCCCCCAGGACGTGCCGCGCGGGTTTCTGCCGGATTTTCGCCCCGGGCCACGCACTACATATTTGTAGCCACTTTGTTCGATGATGACATTACAGCGTTCCCCAAAGGCTTCTTGCAAGACGACAATATCAGGTTGCGTGCCCTGTTCGCGGCGTTCTCTGAGAATTTGTGCAATGCGGTTCAAACGTGCGGTTTTATGGCGAATAACCGGGCTGGGCAGGGCATTGATGTTATAGGTCAGTACCCGCAGGATTGACGGCGTCACGTCCGATGCGCTGTGCGCACTGGGGGCCAATAACCCGAACCCGGCGCACAAAGCCAGAATATAAAATTTATATTGTGTCATTACCGTACCTATCATACCGGCTTCCGCCTCTATTGGCGAGCAGACAAGTTGCACGGTATGCACTTACCTGAATATACTCCATGAATCACAATGAAGTATCAAGAAAATTATGACCGGATCATGACACGGGAGCATGCTCCAGAGTTATGCTGCTTAATAACACTGTTTTGCCGTTTGTTTTATGGGCAATTTGGCCTATAGCCAGCGCCATGGAAAATCGAAAAAAACGTGTGCTGTTTCGGGCATGGCATCGGGGCTTTAAGGAAATGGACCTTATTTTGGGCAATTTCGCAGACCGGCGCCTGGCTTCGCTGAGCGCTGATGAGCTGGACCAGTTTGAGGCTATTCTAGCCGAGGAAGATGGCCCGCTTTATCACTGGATTACCGGCAAGGTGGAAATGCCCGCCGCGTTTGATACGCCCATTATGGCAGAAATTCGTGATTTTAAACCGCTATCTGAAACCCTCCGGGATGGCCGGAGCGGGTAAGTATGGCCACTCTATCCGATGTGCTGAAAATGGTCGCCAAGGCCCCGGGCCGTCTGGATATAGGCAGCGCACCCGAAGGTTATGACGCGCTGTTGTTTTGCGATGCGGCCCGTGCGCGTGGCGGTTTAAGTGTTTTTGTGGCGCGCGATGATGCCCGCGCGGCGGCTTTTGCCGGTGCCTGCGGGTTTTTTGCCCCCGATATTGAGGTATTGCGCCTGCCTGCATGGGATTGTCTGCCTTATGACCGGGTATCGCCTGCGGCTGATATCGCCGCCACCCGCGCGGGCACCTTGTGGGCCATGGTGCAGGATGGGCAACCGGCGGCGCGCCTGGTGGTTACCACCATTAATGCGCTGGCACAGCGTGTGCCGCCCCGGATTGAGCTGGGCAAGGCCGGTTTTGAGGCGCGCGGCGGTTCGCGCATCGGTATGGATGCCCTGACCGAACATTTACAGATCAATGGTTATGCCCGTGCCGGTACGGTGATGGAGCCGGGGGATTATGCGGTGCGCGGCGGCGTGGTGGATGTGTTTCCGCCGGGGCGGGTAGAGCCGGTGCGGCTGGATTTTTTTGGCGACACCCTGGAAAGCATTCGCAGTTTTGATCCCCAATCCCAGCGCTCTTCCAAAACGCTGGACAAGGGCACGCTGGCCCCGGTCAGCGAGGTCTTGCTGACACCAGAGAGCATTTCGCGGTTTCGCACCGGCTTTGTGCGTGCGTTTGGCGCGGCGCAAAACGACGCGCTTTATGATGCGGTCAGTGCCGGTGCACGTCCCCAGGGGGTAGAGCACTGGATGCCGCTCTTTTATGAGCAAACGGAAACGGTGTTTGATTATTTTGGCTCTGATGCCCTGATCACGCTGGATCATCTGGCGGGCGAATCCCTGGCCGAGCGCGTCAAAATGGTCGAGGATTATTACCAGAGCCGCCGCGAAGGGGCCGCCGAAGCCCCCGCATCCACCTTGTCGGCACCGGCCTATCGGGCGCTGGACCCGGGTGCGCTTTATTTGAATGACACGCAATTTGAGGCCCAGATAAAGGGGCTGGATATTCGTCAGTTTTCCCCTTTCCCCCTGCCACCGACGGCGGGCATGGTGGATGCAGGCGGCAAAACCGGGCGCGTGTTTACCGCCGAGCGATCCACCTCGAACACCAATGTTTATGATGCTGTGCGCGGCCACATTACTGCCCTTCGTGAAGGCGGAAAAAAGGTACTCATCGCCGGCTGGTCCACCGGATCAGCGGAACGCACCGCTGGTGTACTGGAAGACCACGGGGTTTCCGGTATCAGAAAAATCGAGGCGTTTTTTGAATTTGGCGCTTTGCCGGCCAAAGCCATTGCCCGTGCCGTTCTGCCGCTGGATCATGGGTTTGAGACCGATGACTTTGTGGTCATTGCCGAACAGGACATTCTTGGCGACCGGCTGGCCCATGCCCGGCGTAAAAAACGCGCTGCCAATTTTATTGCCGAAGTGGCCAGCCTGCACCCGGAGGATCTGGTGGTGCATGTGGATCATGGGATCGGCCGCTTTGCCGGGTTGAAAACCCTGGATATTGGCGAAGCGCCCCATGATTGTCTGGAATTGCACTATGCGGGCGGGGACAAGCTGTTCCTCCCGGTAGAGAATATCGAGCTATTGTCGCGTTATGGCACTGAATCGGCCAATGCCACGCTGGACAAGCTGGGCGGGGCCGCCTGGCAGGCGCGCAAGGCCAAGGCAAAAAAACGTCTGCTTGATATGGCGGGTGAACTGATTGAAATTGCCGCAGCGCGCGAAATGCGCTCCGCCGATGTAATTTCCCCGCCTGCCGGGGAATGGGACGAATTCTGTGCCCGCTTTCCTTTTGTCGAAACCGATGATCAATTATCCTCGATCGACGATGTGCTGGATGATCTGGCCAAGGGCCGTCCCATGGATCGGTTGATTTGCGGCGATGTGGGCTTTGGCAAGACCGAAATTGCCCTGCGCGCAGCCTTTGTGGTGGCCATGACCGGGCGGCAGGTCGCCGTGGTAGCCCCAACCACGTTGCTTGCTCGCCAACATTATAGCACGTTTAAGGATCGCTTCCGTGGCTGGCCTGTCAGGATCGGCCGACTGTCCCGTCTGGTACCCGCCAAGGAAGCCAAGGCCACACGAGAGGGACTGGCCTCGGGCCAGGTGGATATCGTCATCGGCACTCATGCACTGTTGGGAAAACAGGTAAAGTTTCGCGACCTGGTCCTGATGGTCATTGATGAAGAACAGCATTTTGGCGTGCGCCATAAGGAACAGCTGAAAGCCTTACGCACTGATGTGCATGTGTTGACCCTGACCGCCACGCCGATCCCGCGCACCCTGCAAATGGCGCTTAGCGGTATTCGCGAGCTATCCCTGATCGCCACGCCGCCGGTGGACCGCCTGGCGGTGCGCACCTATGTGGCCCCGTTTGATACGGTGACGGTGCGCGAGGCGTTGTTGCGCGAGCGTTTTCGCGGCGGGCAAAGCTTTTTTGTCGTGCCACGCATTCTGGATCTTGAGGAAATCGAAGAGTTCTTGCGCACTTCCGCGCCCGAGGTCAGCTATATTGTCGCCCACGGGCAAATGAGCCCGTCCGAGCTGGAAGACATCATGACCGCCTTTTATGATGGGCGTTATGATGTGCTTTTATCCACCACCATTATTGAGTCTGGTCTAGATATTCCCACCGCTAACACGCTGATTGTGCATCGGGCGGACCGCTTTGGCTTGTCGCAGCTTTATCAGTTGCGCGGGCGGGTCGGGCGCTCGAAAGTGCGCGGCTATGCTTACCTGACCATTCCGGCAAAATTCAAGATCACCAAAACCGCCGAGGCGCGCCTCAAAGTACTCTCCTCGCTGGATACGCTGGGGGCAGGCTTTACGCTGGCCAGTCATGATCTGGACTTGCGCGGCGGAGGTAATCTGCTGGGCGAGGAACAATCCGGCCAGATCCGCGATGTGGGGGTGGAGCTGTATCAGGCCATGCTGGAAGAAGCAGTGGCCGAAATGAAAACCGGCAGCGCCCAGAGCGATACCGAATGGACGCCGCAAATCAACACCGGTGTTAGCGTGCTTATCCCCGAACATTATGTGCCGGATCTGGATGTACGCCTTCAGCTATACCGCCGTCTGGCCAGTGCCGACAGCCATGAGGAGCGCGAGGCCTTTGCCGCCGAACTGATCGACCGTTTCGGGCCGTTGCCCGACGAGGCCAGACATTTGCTCAGCGTGATGCAGATCAAGGCCCTGTGCAAAAAGGCCGGGATCGAAAAGGCAGATGCGGGAGCAAAAGGCGTGGTCATGACGTTTCGCGGCACCGCCTTTACCAACCCGCTGGGTCTGGTGGAGCTGATGGGCCGTAATCCAAACAGTTACAAGCTGCGCCCGGATCAAAAACTGGTTATGCGCGGCAATTGGCCAGAGCCAGTGCAACGCCTGCGCGGGGTGGAAATGGCGGTGCGAGAAATTGCGGATCTGGTAGACTAGGCCGCATTTTTCTGGACACGGGCTACGGACAATGTGACCATAGTGAACACTGTTCATCACTATGCCTGGAGTACTAATTTGTCTTTACCCTCGTTTTTAAAAGAGCGCTTGCGCCTGCCGCTGATTGGCGCGCCAATGTTTATTCTTTCCGGCCCGGAACTGGTGATTGCCCAGTGCAAAGCCGGCATTGTTGGGGCGTTCCCGTCCCTGAATGCCCGCCCCATTGAACAGCTGGATGACTGGCTGGTACAGATCAGGGAAGAGTTGGCGGCCTATGATGCGGCCAACCCCGATGCACCCTCGGCTCCTTTCGCGGTCAACCAGATCGTGCATCGGTCGAACACGCGCCTGGAAGAAGATGTGGCCATGTGTGTGAAGCATAAAGTGCCGGTGGTGATCACTTCGTTAGGGGCACGCCCCGAAGTGAACGAGGCGGTGCATTCCTATGGCGGGCTGGTGCTGCATGACATCATCAATAACCGCTTTGCCCACAAAGCGATCGAGAAGGGCGCCGATGGATTGATTGCGGTGGCCGCCGGGGCCGGGGGGCATGCCGGGCCGTTATCGCCCTTTGCCTTGATTCAGGAAATTCGTGACTGGTTTGACGGGCCGCTTTTGCTCTCTGGTTCTATTGCCACTGGTGATGCCATTTTGGCGGCTCAGGCCATGGGTGCAGATCTGGCCTATGCCGGGTCCCTGTTCATCGCCACCAAAGAGGCCCGCGCCCAGGAGGCCTATAAACAGATGGTGGTGGAATCTAATGCTAACGATATCATCAATTCATCGCTCTTTACCGGCATTCACGGCAATTATCTGGCTCCGTCCATTCGGGCGGCGGGTATGGACCCGGACAATTTGCCCGAGGCCGATCCTTCATCAATGAATTTTGGCTCAGGTGGTAAATCGGATGCCAAGGCGTGGCGCGATATCTGGGGCTGTGGCCAGGGCATTGGTACGATTCATGATGTGCCGGATGTGGCCGATCTGGTGGCACGGTTAAGCGCGCAATACGAGGCCGCCAAAGTCCGGATTTCCACCTGACCTGATCATGGAATAGCAGTGACTTGAGAGCCAAACCCTTCAAGTCACTGCCTCACTTTATTTGCCTTTTTCTTCTTCAATGGCGGGATAAGAACACCCGTCTTCAATCCCGGGCTTTATGGCCCAGGCCTTGCTGCCACTCTGTTGATCAAAAGTGCGCTTTGCACAGATCTGCATGTCTTTGACCTGTGCAGTTCCATCTGCGTCTTTTTCCCAGCTTATCCCTCCGGTAATCAACATGGTGCTTTCCGGTTTGCCTTTTACATCCTGCCTTAATTCTACAATTCTGGTGCCTCCGGGTTTGATAACGCATTTGCCTTTGGCCGTACCATTCAGATGATAGCACAATATTTGATCGGTTTTGTTGATAATTCCGACCCTGGGTGTCGTGGTTTTTCGGCGTTTTTCGGTATATTTTTTTGCTTTGAGAGGCATATTTAACATGCTTGAGTAGCTATCTGAAATTTCATCAAAAATAACATAAGCATTATCTTTAAAAGCCTTTAGTTGCTTTTGGTCCATTTGAACGCAAYTGTTTTTTATACCTAATTTTACAGGATCATACACAGCATCCAATAATTTTGTATAACCTTCGGTAGCGGGAAGGGCGTTTTTTCTGGTTTTTAAAAGTGCTCTCCATTCCTTGGAGAAGGGGCGTTCAAGGTCTATGGCGTTGTTAACCGCCTGCCTGGCCGCATTGTAAGCGGCAATCTTCACGTCATTTTTCAGACTGTATGCTTTTGCCTTTGCCTGGGCGTTTTTATGGGCCTCATCCAATGCTATGCATTCTGCCGGGTCTGGCGGTATTACCGGGTCGTATTGCTTGTGCCAGTCAGTAGGAATGTTCTGCAATGCCGTGATGCTTTTTTCATATCGACTGGCACCACGGCTTCGTCTGTCTTCCAGTTCGCTGGACGTTGTCTCATTGCATCCGGCGGAAACATAGTTTTGCATCAGCGCATAACCGGCATTGAGCGCAGTCAATGCGGCATTGGCTCGCGGTAAAACGACTTCACGTGAGGACAGTACATCTGCCCACAGGGTATCCATRTTCTCTCTTTTTTCAGCATCTGCATTGGCCAGTGCCATGCGCTTGTCCAAAACTTTCGCGCTCTGGTCATAGGCTCTGCGTGTTTTATCTATTTTATCCTGAGCGCTTTGTATTTCAGGGGTTAGCTGTGCGCAGGCGGGTTTTTCAGATTGCGCCATTGTCGCTGGCGCCCAAGCCATCATACAGAGACACAGTGTGGCWATGGGAACGGACTCTTTGAACATCATGCTCTCCTTAACATTTCGGGATATTTAGCAGGCCATAACTCTGGATTATGGGGATAATTGTTGTATTTTCCAGTGCCGACGACACAGGGAAATATACTGGTCATTGCCGCCAATATGAACCTGTGCGCCTTCTTGCACAGGCTTTCCATTTTCATCAAGCCGCAACACCATAATGGCTTTGGCTCCGCACCAGCAGATCGTGCGAATTTCACGCAATTGGTCCGCAATGGCGAGCAGGGTTTCACTGCCTGGAAACAGCTTTCCCTGAAAATCTGTACGCAATCCATAGCACAAAACCGGAATACCTAGATTATCAGCCACACCGGCAAGCTGCCAAACCTGTGCCGGCGTCAAAAACTGTGCCTCGTCAACAAGAACACAATTCAGATTTCCAATTTTATGCAGGCGCTCTATTTTTTCAAGCAGATTATCATGGCTTTCAAAAGAATGGGCATCTTTGGCAATGCCAATACGCGAGGCAATGCGTCCTTCACCGGCGCGCTGGTCCAGCCGTGCGGTAAAGAGGCAGGTCTGCATGCCGCGTTCTTCATAATTGTGCGCGGCTTGTAGCAAGACTGTGGATTTGCCCGCATTCATGGCGGCGTAACTAAAATATAGCTTGGACACACGCTCCCCCTGTAAGCAGCCCATTTGGACCGCTTACAGTTTAGGCGGTGGCATTAGTTTTTGGAAGCAAGATTGTCTTTGGGCAATGTTTTTACATTGTCTTTGACATTACGTTCGATCAAAAGACGCCTTGGGTCCAGAAGGACAAAAGCAGGGCGCTCATCCAGATCAAAGGACAGTTCGGTTTTGGGATCGGTAATATGAACCCGTTCCAGCTTCATCCACTTGTCGCCAAGGGTCTTTTTGGGGTCTTCCTTATAGAAGCCAATTTCAACCCATTCGTTCAGATTTTCTGGCAGATTTTCACCATCGATTTTGGTGACCGAAGTTTCCTTGCCATCTTCTTCGGAGGCGATTTTCTTATCCACCACCGCCGTCAGGTTTACGGTGTAGCCACCAGCCTCATTGGGTTTGACGGTAACATCGCCATCATAACTTAAGTCCCAAAAGGTAATGCGATCCCAATAGTCAGTGATCAATTGCTGCCATTGCGGACCGGCGGCGGCGCGCAGGGCATTAACCAGCTCGATGGTGGTGGGGTAGGGTGGTCCCTTGGAGCCAAATTCCTGCAAGAAGCCACGAATGGCACCCTGCATCTTGTCCTTGCCCATATATTGTTTCAGACCCCAGAATACCCAGCTGGCCTTGTTGTAAACCAGGTATTGCTGATTTCCCGCCCTGGCCAGTGGCGGCTCTTTGTCCCGATCACCTGCCCGTGCCGTAAGGTAGGTCTGGATGGATCTCTGTTCTAAGACACGGCGTGCCTTTTGCCAGCCCAGTGCGTCCTCATAAGCCGTCATGGCGGCATTTTCAGTTAGCCCTTCGGAGAGCACATTAAAGCCCTTGGTGTCCGCCGGAACGATCTGGTGTGCAAACCATTGATGGCCAATCTCATGCATAACAACATAGGTGGCCAGATCTACATTATCATTATCTTTCGGGTCACCCGGATCCATGACAAAGCCGATGTTTTCAGAAAATGGAATGGTGCCGGCAAAGGATTGCGCAAAACGGGCATAGGGAAATTCCATAATCCGGATCTGGCTGTACTGGTACGGACCGAAAGTTGTGGTGTAGGTGGATAGCGAATTTTTCATCGCCTCAATCATCAGGTCCACATTATAACCGTGGCTCTTATGGTAATAAATAGCCAGGTCCACGTTTTTGCCGTCTGGATTTTTCCAGACATCGCGTTTGACTGTAAAGTCTGCCGACAGAAAGGAGAAAAAATTCAGGATTGGATTGATTGCCTGATAATCACGGCAGGCTTTGCCGTTTTCCTCATAAATACGTATCAATTTTCCGGGGGCAATGGGAATCTGCCCCTTGTCGGTACAGATCCTGGCCTTGAAATCCACATAGTCCGATGACGCGCTGATAAAGTTTTTTTGCCGCGCTCCCTTATCTGTGCGATCGGCCTTTTTCTCACGTTCAGGCAGGTCATATTTGCGGCGTTTGTCAGGGTTGGTCATCCGCCTATCCTGCACGCCGATCTGGGGCATTACCGCAAAGTTATTGACGAAAGTGCCATTATGTTGAATCGGGCTACGATCACCCAGGCGCGGGGCCGGGATAAAGGTTTCGAAGCTCATCTGTGTTTTTGCCCCCGGTTGAAGCGGCGGGTCAAAACGATAGATTCGGGCACCGAAATCTTCAATTTCGGTAATATTATCACCCTCTGTGACGCGCGTGGCACCATTAATGATCAAGCTCTTATTATCCTCGTCATGCTGGGCGGGCATGTTGATATAGATATCCCGTAAAGGCTCACCAGTGGTGTTCTCTATGACATAGCGCCCTTTAACTATGGCGGTCTGTTTGGACGGGGCAAAGGTAAGATCAACCTCAACCGAACGTACTTTTGGTACAGGCTTTTTCAGGGCATCGCCAAGCAGCTTTTCCCATTTGACCTGTCGCAATTCATTTTGCTTATTGGTGCGAAAGTTGTTGTCTATATTATAGCCCTTGAAGATATAGGCACCTGAACCAACAAACCCGGCCAGAAAAAACAAGGCGATCGTCACCGACGGAAGCGATAGGCGTTTGCCAAGGGTTTTAAGACGAATAAAAAGAGAGCTTTGCAGCCCCCGTCGCCAGAGCCAGATGCTAAGCACAACAAACAACGCGCCAAGCGACCCCCAGTAAATCCCAAACCATTTCAGGTTGATAAGATCAGCATAGCCGTTCAGCTCGGAAAGGCCGCCATTGTTAAAGGCCCCGTACCGCATGAGCGGATGTGCAAAAGGCAAGTTCCCAAGGATAAAGAAGAAAAAGATCACCAATGCCCCGGCGGCGAGCATGCCGATGACCCGGTTTGGCATAAAGTTCTGTATGAACAGAACTAATAGGCAAAAGAGATAAATGCGCGGGGCAAAGCTGATAAAGGTAAATTTCAGATAAGACCCGGGGTTTATCGGTATGTCGCCAATCAGTGTTTGCACAACCATGCCAAACACAATGCCGACGAAAAACAGCGTGGTGACCACCCCAATCAGGGCGATCCATTTACCCGCCATCAGCGGCCAGTTGGTGACCGGGCTGGCATCCAGAATTTCAGTTATGCCGGATGTCTTGTCTCTCCATACAATTTCGCCGCTAAAAAACACCATTATGATCAGCAAGGGGATAGCCAGGGTGCCAATTACGGTTTGTGCCATTTGCAGACTGGTTGGCAAAATTGGATTTGGTATAAATTTCATCTGCACATAAATCGTAATGCCAAACAAGGCGATGGCAAGCAGTGTCAGGATGATGAACGGAATGCTTTTGACGGTCGTCAGATATTCATATTTGAGACGTGTCCAAAACGCTTTGTATGCGCTCGCAAATGAATGATTGGTCGAGGCACTTTCCAGGGTAATTCGCCCGGTCTCGCTTTCGACTTCAACGTCTCGTTTTTTGGTTTTGCCGGCAATAAGACCGCGCCTGAACAGGCTGAACGTTGCCAGATAAAGTGCAAAGCCAATGCCGCCCCATACCAGACGGTTGATACCGATAAGGCCGGTTACGGGTGACATGCTCGTGTTTTGTTCGGCCGCTGGCCAGAATTCTGTCGTCAGTGCCAGGGCATTGGAACCAAACGGATCCACAATAGAGGTAAGCCAGTCTGGCGCATCCTGCCCGACAAACAAGCCGCTCGTAGTGAACAGGATAAAGAGGGCAACCGCACTCACATATACCAATGCACGATCACGAGTGACCGCTGCTATGGTCGTAAAAATACCGCTGATGAGCAGCGTGTTTACAGCAACATAAATGAGGGTTGGTTGAAGAAAATACAAAGGATTGATCGGTCCCAGAGATTCTTTGTCGATCCAGGGGGCAAACTGACCAGCGAACAAGCCAATGATGGCCCCAAAAATGCAAAGAAAGGTCGCCACATAAACACCGACCATGCGCGATAACGTCATGTCCCATGTGGTCACGGGGGTGGCGTGGACCATTTCGAGGGCTTTATAAACCTGATCTCTCATGACGCCGCTGACCACAAAAATGGCACCAAAAAACATGGAAAACAGACTGAATACCGAGGTTTGCAGCGCCAGGGTTATGGCCCCGTTTGCCTTTACCCGTTCCCCCGTTGCCGAAGAGATGGAAATGGCGTCCGTTGACATTACCAGCGCGCCAATCAGGAACATGATGGCGATGGTGATCCAGAACCCAACCTGTCGGGTATGAAATTTAATCTCAAAGCCTATGAGTTTGCCTAACATAATACGCTCCTAGACCATGCGATACAGGTGAGCGAAATAGGCATCTTCCAGGTTGGGGTCATCGCCCTCAAAACCGGCTTCGGGGGCGGCATCGGCCAGTACGCTGATAATCACGCCGCCCATGAGAAGGCGGGTGGAGAGCACTTTGTATTTCTCTTTCAGTGCATCAACGTCGGCCTTTTCAACCTTTTTGCGCCAGACTTTGCCCTTGATTTTGCCAATCAGGTCTTCGGGGGCGCCGCGCGCCACAATTTCGCCTTCGCCCATAATGGCCATGTCCGGGCACAAATCACGCACGTCGTCCACAATGTGGGTGGAAAGGATAATAATTTTATCTTCACCGGCCTCGCTGAGGAGGTCCAGAAAGCGCTGGCGTTCAAACGGGTCCAGCCCCGCCGTGGGTTCATCCACAATCAGTACTTTAGGGTCGCCAAGCAGGGCTTGCGCCACGCCAAAGCGTTGTTTCATGCCGCCGGAATACGTGGCCACGGCGGCCCCGCGCATGGTCCACAGATTGACCGCACGCAGCAATTCCTCCACCTGTTTGCGCCGCTCTTTGGCATTGCTGACGCCTTTTAAAATCGCCAGATGGTCCAAAAGGGCCAACGCGCTCATGCGCGGATAAACACCAAAGTCCTGTGGCAGATAGCCCAGAGTTTCGCGCATCACTTGCGGGTTTTTGGCGATGTCGGTGCCGTGCAGAGTGATGGAACCGCTATCGGGTTGCAACAGGGTGGCGATCGAGCGCATCAATGTGGACTTGCCGGCACCATTGGGCCCCAACAGGCCGAACATACCCGGCTTTAGATCAAGAGAAACATTTTTAATGGCTTTGATCTTGCCAAAGGATTTGGAAATATTGGAAATGCTGAGCACGCGCTAACCCCACTGTTTTACTATGCGGCGGCGATCTTTATATCGACTCAAAACCCGCATGATTTTCGATAAAAAAATATTGTTATACGATAATGCATTTATCGACAAGCAATAATTTAATCTTTTTTAGAGTGATGTTTCCTGGGAGGCTACCTTAATACACGTGCCATCCTAATGCTCTGGAATATGCCGGTGACAATGTATAAGAATACGGCCGTCTTCTCTGAGCCGCGACAATCCTGAGTTTCTGGGTTTGTTTGCGATTGTGCGTCAGAGGGGACGGCCTATGCAGAGTATAACACAAAATGGCGATGAATGCATGTTTAATAGCAATGGGCTGCAATCCATGCACTAAACGCTTGTGAAAGGTGAACCTTTGCGCTATGTCCGCGCGCTTGGCGGGTAAGTTCCGCTTCACGAGATTCTCATTGATATAAAGGATAGGTCCAATGGCTGTCCCCAAAAGTAAAATCACCAAATCCCGCCGCGGCATGCGCCGCAGCCATGACCGTCTGGCCGCTGCCACCTATATCGAAGATGCCGATTCCGGTGAGCTGCGCCGCCCGCACCATATTGATCTGAAAACCGGCATGTATCGCGGTAAACAGATTTTGGACCCCAAGGACTAACCTTGTATCCAGAATTGGCCTGCGGTTTTCGCAGTCTATTTTATAACCATTTAAACCAGCCGGGTGCTTCATCAGAGGTGCCCGGCTGTTTTTGTGCTTGCACGGCGCGCATAATCGCCATATCCGGCTTCTCATAAGTCTAGGAGAGAACCATGGCCGGCATTGAAGATATTATTGCACGCGAAATTCTGGATAGCCGGGGAAACCCGACGCTGGAAGTGGATGTGGTGCTGGACGATGGGGCCATGGGCCGCGCCGCGGTGCCTTCGGGGGCATCCACAGGCAAGCACGAAGCGGTGGAGCTTCGCGATGGCGGCGAGCGTTATGGCGGCAAGGGCGTGCAAAACGCCGTTGAGAACGTCAATGTGGAAATTTATAATGCCATTGGCGGCATGGATGCAGAAGACCAGCGCCGCCTTGATGAAACGCTGATTGCGCTGGATGGCACGCCGAACAAGGGCCGCCTTGGGGCCAATGCCATTCTGGGCGTATCACTGGCCGTGGCGCGCGCGGCCTCACAATCGCTGGGCACGCCGCTTTATCGCTATATGGGCGGAGTGAATGCCCGCCTGTTGCCAACACCGATGATGAACATCATTAATGGTGGCGAACACGCGGACAATCCCATCGACATTCAGGAATTTATGATCCTGCCCGTTGGAGCCGATGATTTTCAGGGCGCGCTGCGCATGGGGGCCGAGGTTTTTCACGCTTTGCAGGAGCGACTGAAAAAGGCTGGCATGAACACCAATGTGGGCGACGAGGGCGGCTTTGCACCCAATATCGGCTCGGCTAGCGAGGCGCTGGACTTTATTCTGGGCGCGATTGAGGCGGCGGGATATCGCCCGGGCGATGATGTGGCACTGGCGCTGGATTGTGCCGCCTCTGAATTTTATGAAAACGGTCGTTATGAACTAAAAGGCGAAGGCCTGAGCCTGGATGCGCAAGGCATGAGCGATTATCTGGCTGATCTTTGTGCGCGCTATCCCATCCTTTCCGTAGAAGATGGCCTCGATGAAGATGACTGGGCGGGCTGGGCGCTGCAGACCAAAACCCTTGGTGACAAGGTGCAATTGGTCGGCGATGATCTGTTTGTCACCAACCCTGAGCGTCTGGCGAGGGGCATTGATGAAGACGTGGCCAATTCCATCCTGATCAAGGTTAACCAGATCGGCACCTTAAGCGAGACTCTGGATGCCGTTGATATGGCCCACCGGGCAAAATACAGCGCCGTCATTTCCCATCGTTCCGGCGAAACCGAAGATACCTTTATTGCCGACCTGGCGGTGGCCACCAATTGCGGGCAGATTAAAACCGGATCCTTGTGCCGGTCTGAACGCCTGGCAAAATACAATCAGCTTTTGCGTATTGAAGAAGAGCTTGACGACATGGCAATTTACGCGGGCCTGACGACTTTTTCCCTCTCCTAGAGCATTCTTCCCTTAACCATATTTGGTTTTTCTAATATTAGATGCTATGCATAAAGGGCACCCCATAAATTGGGGGCATTGATTATGATAATGTCGGGGAGGACATATAATGAAATTCAAATCAATCATTCTTGCCGGGGTGTTTGCGCTTTCGGCCCTTGGCGCCGGTTCAGCATCGGCTGATATGGCGGACAAGGCCCTGGGGAATTGGAACCGTTCATCCGAAAACTGGATTGTTAATTTTTACATGTGCGGTGACAAGCTGTGTGGCAAGGTAACGTCTGGCGAAGGCGTGGATAAAAACACCGGTGGGCCGGTCGTTGGCGTCAACATGCTGTTTGACCTGAAAAAAGTGGATGAAAACCGCTGGAAAGGCAAAATGTATGACCCTGTGGGTGGTGGCACCTATGCCGGCCATGTAAAAGTGCTGGATGATAATACCGTGAAAATGTCCGGTTGCATGATGGGTATCATGTGCCGTTCGGAAACCTGGTCACGGGCATCAGCAGACTGATATTTTCTTAAACGCATTATTCTGAATAGCCCGGGCAGGTTACCTGCCCGGGCTATTTATCAGAAATTCGGGGTGTATTGCACAGCAACGGAGATCGATCCGCGTAAATCATTATTGCTATCATTGAAATCCAGAAATATACGGTTTTTCCCGGGTTTGAATGCTATCCCTTTAGTACTGGTGCCAAAAACCGACAGCGTTTTGGCTGCTCCATTGTCAAAGTTCATCGTGACGGATGACGCAGGCGAGTTGGCACAGGCACCATTGGCCTGTCCGGTAGTATTGCAAATGCTTAAGGACAGCTCAGGTATGGTGAACGAGGCTCGAGGCGAAACCGTGACCGTATCAGAGGTGCCAATGTTAATCCCTGATGCTGCGAAGGCCCCAATCCCGTTAGAGGGATCCAGTGTCCATATGCCATCTCCTGAAGGGGTGGCCGCGATGGAAATAATGTCTGGTTTTTGTGTAAGACCAATATTCAGGCGCAAGGTGTTAATATCGCTTTTGACGCTGGCTGGTTGTGTGTTTTCGCAATCAAAAAGGAACTCCACAGGCTGGTTTGGAAATGGCCTGGTATTGCCCATAAAGGTTTCCTTCATCGGGGTCAGGGTGATCAGATAGGATTGAATGGCGGCAGCGTTAATGTCGACCGGGGTATTGGGTGTGCCCGTCAGGGCATTGGTGGCCGAATCAGTGGTCTGATAAGAAAAAGTTGCCGGCAGCGGGGTGAGTAAGGACAGTTTGCAGCCTGTTGCCGTGCTGGTGCCAGCATTGATGATGCTGGCAAAGGCCGTCAGTGGCGTATCGAAAACACCGCTGCGTATACCCGGCGTGACCGCAGCAGCCAGAGTGTCATTGCCAATGGAAATGGTTCTGGTGGCGCTAATGGTAATTGGTGGGTCACCRGCATTATCATCGGCACCATCAGTGTCGGGGTCTACGGAAATAAAGTCTGACGAAAGGGTGTAMGMCCCGGTTGTCAAGCCGTGGGTAAACAAGCCGGTRCGCATGCCAAAAATAATTTCAGAATCAAACTGGGCGGTGCCGGTTGTCTGGTTGGCATCGCCGCCATAGGGCACTGTAACCTTGACCATATGCGGGCTGGTCGCGCCCCCGCTATGTTCGATGGCCGGCTCTCGGTCGGATTCAAAACTGCCGTTCAGATTGCTGTCTGCATAGGCCATTTCATGGCTAATGGCATAGACAGGCAAATAGCGATCCACGCCCTCGTTTCCATCAAAATTAAACCCATATCCGCCAATCAATGCGCCCGCCCCCCAAATGTCAAAGCCGTTAAAGGTTGCATCTTGTGGCAGGGTTACTTCTGCCTGGTATATTTCACGCTGTCCCGTGGTCATCTGGGTAATGACATTAAAACCAAAATCAGCCCCCGGCGCATAGCTGGAAAGCGTAAGAATAAATATCAGCGGTGCAAGAAARGGGGCCACGGCAATCCCTACGGGCGYGCCGAAAATAATGGCCCCAATGATTTCAGAACACGATGTCAGTGTCGTACTTGCCAGCACCACAGCCGCTATGGTTTTTAAAGACAGTTTCATTGCTCTCTCCCCATTTTTAAAAAATGCGGTGCAGCATGGGGCTTGTACTAGGGTCAGAACTCATTAACCTATAACTGATTCAATGTCTTGTGATTTATCATGGAGGTTTTGGAGCATGAGGCGTTATTTTTGGCTATCCGATGA
>NVVU01000042.1 GCA_002733485.1 Robiginitomaculum sp. | reverse complement strand
AAAATCAGGCCCGCGCCTTTGGCTTGCCCGAAGATAAATTGCCTGTGGTCACCCGGGAAGAAAACTATACGCCATCCCTTTATAACGACCCGGCTTTGGTGAAATCCACCATGGCGGCCATCGCCAAGCAGATCGGCGCAGACAATGTACGCGAACTGCCGGCGGTGATGGGGGGAGAGGATTTTTCACGTTATGGGCGGACCGCGGACAAAATCCCGGGTTTCTTGTTCTGGGTGGGCGCGGTTGACCCCGATGTCTATGCCAAAGCCAAAGCATCCGGAGAGACGTTGCCGTCTCTGCATTCGCCGTTTTTTGCCCCCGACCCACGCCGCACCATCATCACCGCCGTTGATGCCATGAGTACGGCGGCGTTGAATTTGCTGGAGAAGAGCGATGGGTAAAACTAAAAGAGTTTACTCGAATGCGCCCTGGGAAAAACAGGTGGGGTATTGCCGGGCTTTGCGTCGCGGCCCCCATATCTGGGTCACCGGAACGGCGCCGATTATGGACGATGGCACTACCTATGCGCCCGGTGATCCCTATGCCCAGACCGCGCGCTCTCTGGCGCTGATTGAAATCGCACTTGCCGAGCTGGATGCCAAAATGGAGCATGTGGTGCGAACCCGCATTTACGTGACCGACATTACTCGCTGGGAGGCCATCGGGCGGGCCCATGCAGCGGTGTTTAAAAACTTTCCCCCAACTACAACGATGATCTGCGTGCCCGGTTTGATCGCCCCGGATATGATGGTGGAGATAGAGGCCGATGCCTATGTGGATTAAACTCATGGGCAAAATGCTGTGGCTGGTCTGTTGGCTGACACTGTCCGGTACAAGTTTGGCGCAAGACTCCGACTGGCGGCCTGTGGAGCCGGAAAATCTGTTGCTGATCAAAACCGCCTATGGGCAGGTGGCCGTAGAGCTGAACCCGGTGTTTGCGCCCAACCATACCAAACGCCTGCAAGGGCTTGCCAAGGCGCACTTTTATGATGGCCTCAGCTTTTATCGGGTCATTGACGGCTTTGTGGCCCAGGGCGGGCGCAATGAAGGCGATTTGCCGGACTGGTCGGTCCTTAAAAACGAGAATGACCGCCCCGCCAAAGGGTTGAACTTTGTGCCCACCGGATCGCCGGATCTGTATGCGCCCGAGGCCGGGCATGTGGGCGGATTTGCGGCGGCGCGTAATCTCAAAACCGGGCGGGCCTGGTTGATGCATTGCGTTGGCTCCATGGCCATGGCCCGCGATACAGATCCCGATACGGGGGATGCCGAGTTCTATATCGTCATCGGTCCGGGCACCCGGTATCTGGATCGTAATCTGACGATATTTGGCCGGGTGATTGACGGCATGGAATTTGTCCAGAAACTCAATCGCGGTAAACGCGCCATCGACAGTGGCGTGATTGCTGATGCGGCGCGGCGCGACCCCATCATTTCCATGCGCCTTGCATCGGAACTGCCCAAGGCAAAACGCCCTGCCTTTGAGATGATGCGTGTGGATGGCAAAGCCTTTGCCGATTTTAAAACCTCCAAGCGTGTACGCGATGCCGCGTTCTTTTACCGCCGTCCCCCCGAAGTGATCGAGGCCTGTAATGTACAGGCCCCGGTGCGCCGGGCAGGGGGCGATAAAAGCGCGCCTTGACGTTTGATCCTGTCCGGTGCCATGTGCGCTCATGGCAGTGATCGACATTATGGACGTTCCGCAAAGCGGTGCCCTGTTGGGGCTGGATCCCGGCACAAAAACCATTGGCATTGCGGTTTCTGACGGGGCGAGGATTGCGGCAACGCCGCTGGAAACCGTCAGGCGCACCAAGTTCAAGGCCGATGCAGAGCGCATTTTTACGCTTTATGATGACCGGCAATGCGTTGGCATTGTGTTGGGCATGCCGATCAATATGGATGGCACATCGGGGCCGCGCGCACAGAGTGTGCGGGCCTTTGCCGGTAATCTGTTGAAGGTATGCGATGTGCCGCTGGTCTATTGGGATGAGCGCCTTTCCACCGTCGCGGTTGAGCGCACTTTGCTGGAGGCCGATACCCGCCGTTCCCGGCGCAAGGAAGTCATCGATAAAATGGCCGCCGCCTATATCCTGCAAGGGGCGCTGGACCGCTTGCGATAGACGTTAAAGCCCCAGCAAATCCAAGGCCTTGTCTGGAGTTTGTGCCCGCAGGGCCTGACCACGCAGGCTCTCAGAGGTAAACCCTTCTTTGATCGAATGCTCCAATAAGGCAAAAAATGGGTCCCAATACCCGTTATTATCCAAAAATACGGTTTTCATGGGAAATAAACCGAGATTGTACCAGCTAAGCACCTCGATCACTTCCTCCATGGTGCCAATCCCTCCCGGCAGGACTACAAACCCGGCGCTTTCCATCGCCATGCGGGCTTTGCGTTCATGCAGGGTATCGACGATTTCAAGCTCGCAATCATCAAAAGCAACCTCGTCTGTAGACAGGAAACCTGGAATGATACCAAGTACTTGTGCCTTGCCGCGCCGCGCCGCCCGGGCTGCAATGCCCATAAGGCCAATGCCACCGCCGCCATACACCATACGCAGCTTTCGTCGGGCCACTTCCTGGCCAAATTGCAAGGCCAGTTCGGCATAGGCAGGGGAGGTTCCATCACGAGAACCGCAGAAGACGCAGACAGATCGCTGTTTAGGCATGGTCCTCACCTCATTTTCGTCATAACATTAGTGTTTGTGCTTGCACAGGGAATGGACATAATATGATTCCCTGTCTGAGAAAGGTATAGTATGTCGGCAACGCGCGGATTTATTATCGCGGCTGTGATCGCGGTTATGGCAGCTGTTATTGTGATTACCATACAGCGCTCTGGTAAAGCCCCGCCAGCGCCAGATCAGCCTGCGGTGCAGCAAACCCAGGGCAATGCCGATGAAGGTGCCTTGCTGGGGCCGTCGTTTGACATTGTGCGCGTGGACAAACGCGGCACGGCAGTGATTGCCGGGCGGGCGGAACCGGGTGCCAAAATCACGCTGGAGGCCAATGGCAAAGCCATTGCGCAAACCACCGCCGGCAGTAATGGCGACTGGACCATCATACTGAATGACCCGCTGGACCCCGGCGCTATCGAATTTTCCCTGACCATGGAAGGTGAGGATGGCCGCGTGGTGCGTTCTGATCAGGTGGTCGTGGTCTCGGTGCCGCGCGGGCGCAACAAACGCCCGCTGGTGGTTCTTGGGCGTCCAGGCGGTCCCAGCCGGGTGCTGCAAAGCCCCGATGATGACAAGGAAACTGGGCCTTTGGCGCTGGAGGCGGTGGACTATGACCGCGCCGGTGGTGTTATTTTCTCTGGCCGTGCCCTGCCAGGTTCCGGCGTGCGGGTGCTGGCTAACGGACAGCTGTTGGGCCAAACCCGGGCAAATGCCCAGGGGCGCTGGGTACTCGATGGGATCGAACCTCTGGCCCCGGGCGTCTATGATTTGCAAATCGATCAGGTTGGCCCTGATGGCCATGTTACCGCTGTAATCGCCTTGCCCTTTGAGCGTACCAGTCCGCAAGCTATAACGGACGCCCCCCCGGGATCGGTGATTGTGCAACCGGGCAATTCGCTGTGGCGGATTGCGCGTCGGCTTTATGGGTCTGGCTGGCAATACACTATTATTTACCGGGCCAACGCAGGTAAAATCAGGGATGCGGACCTGATCTATCCGGGACAGGTGTTCTCAATCCCGGACACGGACAGCCCCCAAAACAATTAGACACACGGGTGCTTGTATACGGGCTGGATCAGCTTAAGTAGTCTCAATGACGGCCGCGCATCATTCCCACATGCAAGACGATGGCATTGCTTCGGGCGATGGCCGTATTGGTTCTGCGCTGGTGCGGGTGTTCCATCTGCTGGCTCGCCAGGCCCTGAAACGACAACGGCCGTTAATGGCGCTGGCCATACTGGTGACGCTGGTTGGCAAAGTCTTTGCGGTGGCTTCACCGGTTTTCTTTGGCGATGCGGTCAATGTGGTAGCCAAAGGCGCGGCGATCACCAGCACGGGCACCTTGCTCGCTTTGCTGGCCTATTGGGCGATCAGCCGTTTTCTGGCCAGCGCCCTGCCACAGATACGCACCATGTTTTTCGCCCCGGTAAGTCAGGAGGCACAGCGCCTTGTTGCGGTCGAAGCGTTCGAACACGCCAGTTATCTGTCTCTGCAATTTCACCTGACCCGGCGCGCCGGGGCGTTGAACCGGATGATTGAACGGGGCGCCGCCGCCATTGATTTTCTACTTCGCTTTTTGGTATTCAACATTGTTCCCACCTTAATCGAGCTGGCGCTGGCCGCCACGCTGTTGGCGGTGCGTTATGGCATTGCCTTTGCGCTGATTGCGGTACTGACCGTGGCCGTCTATGCCGGGTTTACCTTGTGGATCACCGAATGGCGGGTCAGGCAGCGCCGCGAAATGAACGAAACAGATTCTGAACTGCGCGCCAGCGTGGTGGACTCTCTTGGCAATTTTGAAACCGTCAAGGCCTTTGCCGCAGAAGCACGCGAAGTTAATAAATTCAGCCAGAACCTTGGGCGTTATAACCAGAAATATGTTGCCGTGGTGCGCTCGCTTTCTTTCCTGAACGCTGGCCAGGAACTGGTGATGACCGCCGGGATTTTTGTCGTGGCACTAGTGGCAGGTCTGGGGGCGCTGGGCGGCAAGTTGTCCATTGGTGATATGGCGGCGGTGGTGCTCATTCTCATGAATATTTTTCGCCCACTGAACATTCTTGGCTTTGCCTGGCGCGAGATTAAACAGGGTGCGGTGGATCTGGAAAAACTGGATGGTCTGATGGCGATGCAGCCAGAGGTCGCCGATGCCCCTGGTGCGCCGGGTCTGGTACTTAAGGGGGGCGGCGTTACGTTCGATCATGTGGCCTTCATCCATGAGGGACGCAATGACGGTCTAAAAGACGTCAGTTTTACCGTTAAAGCCGGTTCGCGCATTGGCATTGCCGGGCCCAGCGGGGCCGGTAAATCCACCATATTGCGGCTGCTGTTTCGGTTTTATGATCCGCACGCGGGGCGTATTGTGGTCGATGGTCAGGATGTGCGCGATATAACTCAGCAATCCTTGCGCGATGCGCTGGCGCTGGTGCCACAGGATGTGGCGCTGTTTAACGAATCCCTGCGGGCCAATATTGCCTATGCCAAGCCAGAGGCCAGTGATGAAGAAATTATGGCGGTGGCCGAACGGGCGCATCTGGGCGATTTTATCCGTGCCTTGCCCATGGGGCTGGATACCCGGGTGGGCGAACGTGGCCTGAAATTGTCGGGCGGTGAAAAACAGCGGGTTGGCATCGCGCGCGCCATTATGAAAGACCCGGCTATATTGGTGCTGGACGAAGCCACCTCCAGCCTGGACAGCGAAACCGAACGCGAAGTTCAGGACGCCCTTAACGATGCTGCCGAGGGGCGCACCACCATCACCATTGCGCACCGGCTATCCACCATTGCTGATGCGGACCAAATTGTGGTGATTGATCAGGGGCGCATGGTTGAAAATGGCACCCATGATCAGCTGTTGGCTTTGCAAGGGCTTTATGCCCGCATGTGGCAGAGACAGGTGGAAAGTGGTGAAGCGGGCTTACCGGCTTAGCGGTTCTAAAACGCGTTGCGCCTTTTGGTCAGCAAATCCAGCAAGTTCATCGCTGCTTTGGCCGCGACGCTGCCCGGGGGGAAGACATCGGCCGCCCCCATGGATTTCAAGGTCGGCACGTCGTCTGGCGGGATCACCCCGCCGACGATAATTTTTATGTCGCTGCGCTTGGCCGCATCAAGGGCGGATTTAAGCTCCGGCACAAAAGTCAGGTGCCCTGCGGCCAGTGAAGACGCGGCGATAATATCCACGTCTTTTTCAATGCCCAGCTTTGCCGCTTCCGATGGGGTTTGGAACAAGGGCCCGATGGTGACATCCCAACCCAGATCAGTAAACGCGCTGGCGATGACCTTCTGGCCCCGGTCGTGGCCATCCTGGCCCAATTTAGCTATCAAAATGCGTGGGCTGCGGCCATATTCATTGGCAAAGGCCTCAGCCGCAATTTTGGCGTTTTTCATCAGCGGGTCATTGCCGCCTTCTTTTAAGTATACGCCTTTTAGGGCTTTGGGCTCGGCCTTGTGGCGGCCATATGTACTTTCGAGTGCATCCGAAATTTCACCAACACTGGCCATGGCACTGGCCGCATGAACTGCCAGATCAAGAAGATTGCCAGACTTGTCACGCGCCGCCTGTGTCAGCGCCGCCAGCGCCGCCTGGGTTTTTGTTTCATCTCGCTCGCTACGCAATTGTCTAAGACGTGCAATCTGGTTGGCGCGGACCTTTGCATTATCAACACTCAACACAGGCACGTCTTCACCCTCGCCCAGCGGCGGGGTGAATTTGTTGACGCCGGAAATGGTTTGCATGCCACTATCGATGCGAGCCTGCGTGCGCGTTGCCGCCTCTTCGATGCGCAGTTTGGGAATGCCGGCCTCGATCGCTTTGGCCATGCCGCCAAGGGATTCGACCTCGGCAATATGCTCTTGTGCGCGAGTAGCCAGATCATGGGTCAGGCGTTCAACAAAATAAGACCCGCCCCAGGGGTCAATCGTGGTGGTGGCCCCGGCTTCATGTTGCAAAAAGAGCTGAGTATTGCGGGCAATGCGCGCCGAAAAGTCGGTGGGCAATGCCAATGCTTCGTCCAGTGCATTGGTATGCAGCGATTGGGTGCCGCCATCGGCGGCCGCCATAGCCTCGAAACAGGTGCGGGCGATGTTGTTGTAAACATCCTGCGCTGTCAGCGACCAGCCCGAGGTCTGGCAATGGGTGCGCAGGCACAGGGATTTTGGGTTTTTAGGTGCAAAATTCTCGGCCATAAGCTGCGCCCAGAGCTGTCTTGCCGCGCGCAATTTGGCCACCTCCATAAAGGTGTTCATGCCAATGGCCCAAAAGAAAGAAAGACGCGGGGCAAAACTGTCCACGTCCATGCCCGCCGCAATGCCCGCGCGGACATATTCAATGCCATCGGCCAGAGTATAGGCCAGCTCCAGATCGGCGCTGGCACCGGCTTCCTGCATATGATAGCCGGAAATGGATATAGGGTTGAATTTGGGCATGTGTTCGGCGCAATAGGCAAAAATATCCGAGACAATGCGCATTGAAGGCTTTGGTGGATAGATATAGGTGTTGCGCACCATAAATTCTTTGAGGATGTCGTTCTGAATGGTGCCCGATAGCGCTGCTGGCTCCACATTTTGCTCGCGTGCTGCGGCGATATAGAGCGCCATAATGGGCAGCACCGCACCATTCATGGTCATGGAGACTGACATCTTATCCAGCGGGATGCCATCAAACAAAACCCGCATATCCAGAAGGCTATCTATGGCCACCCCGGCCATGCCCACATCCCCGGCAACGCGCGGATCATCAGAATCATAGCCCCGGTGGGTGGGCAGATCAAAAGCAATGGACAAGCCCTTTTGCCCGGCGGCCAAATTACGCCTGTAAAACGCGTTGGAATCCTCCGCCGTTGAGAACCCTGCATACTGGCGCACCGTCCAGGGGCGCTGGGTGTACATGGTCGGGTAGGGGCCGCGCACAAAAGGCGCGATGCCGGGCAAGGTGTCGGTATCGGGAAGGCCCTCTAGATCATCGGGGCCGTAAACGGACTTTAGCATTATGCCTTCTGGTGTCGGGCTTTCCTCGCGCGTCTTTGGGGCACCGGGCGCTGCGGTGGCTGAGAGGGGCATGGTGGTGAAATCAGGAAAAGAAAGGGACTGGCTCATTTTTCCTCTCCCGCCCGCTCATCCTCAAAGGGGGCACAAAAATTGGTCGGCGCAAAGGCGGGGTTGGGATCGCTTTGCCCCATGGGCAGCAATTTTGCGCCTGCATGGGCGGCATCCAGATAACCCTGCAAAGTAAAGTCTTCGGGAAAGTCCGGCACATTGGGCGACGTTGGTGTGGGTGCGGGTGCGCGTGCGGGTGTGGACGGCAGGGCGGCAGGCAGGCGTTCACCGTCTTCGAGAAAATCAGTAACGCCTAAAATGGTGACCTCACCGCTTTTGATGGCGGCAAGGCGGGCTTCGCGCTGGGCGGTAATGGTTTTGGCCAGCCAGCCGGATTGCGCAGCCTTGATCAAACCGCCTTGACGTTCGATCTCCTGAAAGGCGGCCCAGGCCGCTTCGGCCAGATCATCAGTCAGTTTTTCTATGGCATAAGCGCCGCCCGCCGGGTCGATCACGCGCCCGACCTGCACCTCTTCGTGCAGAATGATCTGTATATTGCGGGCAATGCGCCGCGCTTTGGCATCATGGGTTCCAAGGGCCAGATCATAGGGCTCGACACTGATGAATTGTGCACCACCACTGGCCGCGGCAAAGGCGGCGGTGCTGGTCCGCAGCACATTGGTATAGGGGGAAAGGCGGCTCATCATGCGTTTCGAAGTTCCCACATGAATACTCATGGCGCTGGCGGGTTCGCCAACATCACAGGCGCTCATCAGACGTGCCCAAAGGCGCCGCGCGGCGCGCAGTTTGGCAATGCCCAGCGGCACATCCGCATCCAGAGACAGCGAAAACATAATCGCCCGGGCCGCCTCATCGGGGCTAAGGCCGTGCTCACGAAACACCTTGAAATAGCTGATGCCGCCGGCGGCGGCAAAGGCCAGCTCCAGTGCGTCCGACCCGCCAGCCTCGTGGATCAAAGACGAGGTGATAATGGCGGTGGCCACATTTGGTGCATGATCGGCGGCCCAGCGGGCAAAAGCGGCAGTGCGGTTCAGCCTTTCCGGCAAAAGGTCAAAATCCATACCGTGGCGAATGGTCTGGCCCACCGGGGAAAACCCAAGACCGCCACTTGCATGTTCCAGCCCCATATCCTGCCACAAACTGACCAGCATGGCGGCATAGGCGGCGTTTAAGGGGCGCGCCTGAAGAAGCACAGGCACGATGGCAAGGTCCACGCCAGCCAGCACGGTTTGCAAATCTTTACGGATATGTACGGCAATGCCGTTTTTTCCCGCCGGGTCGAGATACAGCAATAGCGCGCTGACCCCACCGTCCAGATCATCCAGAATGGCCGCATTGGCCACCGCCGGATCGGCCATGGAAAAACTCTGGGTGATGTGCCAGGGCCGGTGCGGGTCAATCTTTGCGTTTATCCCGCGTACAAAGGGAAAGGCCCCGGGGGTGCCGGCATTGTGCGGATCGTCCACGGTGGTGCGCAAGGGACCACGGGCAATGCCGCTGGCGGTGCGGCGCACCAGCGTATCTTCAAAGTCTTTACCGCGCAGGGCCTTGTCCGCAAGATCGCGCCAGTCGGGCAGGGATGCCTTGGGAAATCCGGTGCCAGGGTTTTGTGCTTGCTCGCTCATATGCGCCAAGGGAAACCAGCCTGTCCCCGGCGTCAAGATCGGGGACTGTAGGAATGTTATCCTACACATGAGGTTGTGGCATAAAATACCCTTTTTCAGAAGGGTTTTGCCGCCATGCCAGCAATTCAATCCAATCCGCAAAATGGATTTGTATTATCAGCGCGATCGAAAGAGCGCCTTGGCGGGGTTCATAGGTCTCTGGCCCGCATAGTGCACCGCGCCTTACAGCTTAGCACCATAGACTTTGCCGTGCTGGAGGGACGGCGCAGCCTGGACCGCCAACAGCTGCTTTATGAGAGCGGCGCGACGCGCACGATGAACTCGCGCCATCTGACCGGCCATGCTGTGGACCTCGGCGCGTGGGTTGGCGGCAGTCTTCGCTGGGACTGGCCATTATACGAGAAAATTAATCAGGCCATGCAATTGGCAGCGGTGGAGTTAAATACGCCGGTCGAGTGGGGCGGGGATTGGCAAAGTTTTCGTGATGGCCCGCATTTTCAACTGCCCTGGGGCGATTATCCCATCCTTCGACAAGCTCAGGATGAGGGGGCGAAATAATGGGTCTTTTAAACACCATTATCGGCCCTGTCGCGGGAATTATCGACAAGGCGGTGCCTGATGCGGATTTGCGCCGCACCTTGAAACAGCAAATCCGCGCAAAGCTGATCGAGCAGGAAAGCGCCCTCACTCAGGCGGCGCGGGACGTGCTGGTGGCTGAGGCCAAAGGGGAAAGCTGGATGCAGCGCAATTGGCGGCCCGCCACCATGCTGACCTTCACCGCGATCATCGCCAATAATTATTTGATTGCGCCTTACGTGCAGGCCTTTGGCGGTGTGGCGGTGGTGCTGGAAATCCCCGATGGCATGTGGAATCTCCTGACCATGGGCCTTGGCGGTTATGTCATCGGCCGCACGCTGGAAAAAACCGGCAGCAGATTTCGGGTTGGCAAGTAAGGGCATTTTAGATTAAGCCAGCCTCGGAAACGTAACCTAGGCAAAATCAATGCTCTCATCCTTTGATCTCTTCAAAGTCGGTTTGGGGCCGTCCAGTTCACACACCACCGGGCCAATGAAGGCGGCCTTGCGCTTTGTCAGCTTTCTGGCGACGCAGGGGCGCGGGCAAAAGGCGAAGAAGCTGGATGTGCGCCTATATGGCTCGCTGGCCCTGACCGGGGCAGGGCACCATACCGACCGGGCGATTATGCTGGGCTTGTCTGGCCTTACCCCTGAAGCCCTGATGCCAGTGGATGCCGATGCCAAAATTGCGGCAATCAACGCCAGCAAAACTTTGGTGCTGGGCGGTCAGACAGAAATAAATTTTGATCCTGTGAAAGACATTCGTTTTGAGGGGCAGGTGAGCCTGCCCTTTCATACTAATGGATTGCGTTTTAACGCCTTTGACGGTGAGGGTGATCTGATCGCCAGTCGGATTTATTATTCGGTGGGCGGCGGCTTTGTGGTGGACGAGGACGAGGCCGGGCGCAATGCGCGTGATGAGGCGAGCGCAGCCCCAAAACACCCCTTTACCAATGCGGATGAATTGCTGAGCTGCGCCGATGAAGCGGGCCTCAGCATTGCGCAGGTCATGCTGACCAATGAATGTGCGTTGCAACCAAGAGAGGCGGTGCTGGCCGGTCTGGATGATATTTGGTGCCATATGCAGGCCTCGATGGAGCACGGCCTTATCCGCGAAGGTATGTTGCCGGGGGCGTTAAAAGTGCGCCGTCGCGCGCCGGGGCTCTATCTGAAATTACGCGTGCAAAACCCCGAACCCAAACAATCGTGTGAACGATCCGACTGGGTCAATTTATGGGCCATGGCGGTGAACGAGGAAAATGCCTCCGGTGGCCGGGTGGTCACCGCGCCGACCAATGGCGCCGCCGGGGTTTTGCCCGCCGTGATTAACTATTATCTGCATTTTGTACCGGGTGCCGATGCCGCTGGCGTGCGTAATTTCTTACTGACCGCGGCGGCCATTGGCGGTTTGTATAAACGCAATGCCTCCATATCCGGGGCGGAGGTCGGCTGTCAGGGTGAGGTCGGCGTGGCGTGTTCCATGGCCGCCGGGGCGTTGGCCGCAGTGCTGGGTGGCACCAATGCACAGATTGAAAACGCCGCCGAAATTGGCATGGAGCATAATCTGGGCATGACCTGCGATCCGGTAGGCGGGCTGGTGCAAATCCCCTGTATCGAGCGCAATGCCTTCGGCGCGAATATGGCCATTCAGGCGGCGCGGCTGGCGCTTCTTGGCGATGGCAAACATGCCATCAGCCTGGACGAGGTGATCAAAACCATGAAAGAGACTGGCCGCGATATGAGCACCAAATACAAGGAAACTTCGCAAGGGGGCCTCGCGGTCAATATCGTCGAGTGCTGAGTGCGGGCTTAAGCGTTAATCCAGCTTGTTGAGCGGCACGCCGCAACTGACTCCGACGCCTTCCATGGAAGGCTCCAGCGGCACATCCAGAGCGCTGGCGACCGTGCTGGTATAACGCATCAGGGCAACGGCGGCGACGATCTCGACAATCTGGGCATCGGTCCAGCCGATGGCACGAATTTTATCGGTCATTTCGTCGGTAACACCGGCGGGCCGGCGCGCCACCGAGCGGGCAAAGTCAACAGCGGCATTTTCCTTGGCGGTCAGGCGCGGCGAGGGGTTGCCCGTTATCACCTCGACGCATTCTTCCTGCGTCCATTTTTTGCCCAAAAGGGCGATCATGTGCGCCGCTGTGCAATATTCGCATTCCACCTCGTGGGCGGTAACGGCGAAAAATACTCGTTTCAGCTCTTCCGGTATGCTACCTTCCCCCGCAGTCATCAGGCTCAGATCCCAAAGCGCATTGGTGGTTTCGGGTAGATAGGCCAACCCCTTTTGCAGGCCGGGAACCATGTGGTAATAGCTTTTTACCCGCTCGAAGACTTCTTTGGTGCGGCCTTCGGCCTTGTCAGGATCGATCAGTTCAACACGTGCCATTGGGTTTTCCTTTTTTTGGTTTCTAAAATTGACTTTTCGGACGGCCGGTTTCCACCGGCAAAGCGCTGTCGCGCCCCCATTCCATCCATGAAGCATCATAAAGGGCGGCTTTTTCATGCCCCATCAGGGCCAACACAAAAAGAGCAAACGAGGCAAAAATGCCGCCGCCGCAATAAGTAATGACGGTATGCGCTGGCGAGATCGCCGCGCCGCTCCACAAGGCCTGTAAATCCGCCATGGATTTCAGGCACAGGGTATCGGGGTCCAGATTATCTTCTGCCGGCACATTGATAGCCCCCGGAATATGGCCTTTGCGATGACCGGGGTAGAGCGCCGCCAGCCCCCGGTAAAACGGCGCGGGCAGGGCATCGATAATGCAAATGGATGGTTCATTGATGGCATCCAGCACCATGGCCTTTTCCGCCCGCAAATCTGTGCGCGGCGTGGCAAAAAAATTGGTTTTAGGGAAAGTCTGTATGGCCGTTTCCAGAGGGAAATCCGCCGCCAGCCAGGCGCGCAAACCCCCGTTCAGCATTTTGACGTCTTTATGACCGTAATAACGCAAGGCCCACCACAAACGCGCCGCCCAAACGCCGCCGCGATCATCATAAATCACCACGGTGGTATCCGGACCAATGCCCAGACGCCCCATCAGCGCGGCAAAGGCATCGGGGCCAATAATGTGAGCCGGGATATTCGGGTCCGCCAGATCACCATGCAGATCCATAAATAGTGCGCCGGGAAGATGGCCATTTTCATAGCCTTCGCGGCCCGGCACTTCGGCAAAACTGCCATCCTCATTCACGCGCACATCAAAACGGGCATCAATAATGCGCAGATTATTTTTACCCAAATGGTCGTGCAGCCAGTCTACATCGGTGATGAAATGGGCATTGGGATAGGGGGCGCTCATGGGGCGTTATTCCGGGTGCTGACATAGGCGACAACCATATCGGCCATGGGGGCGATATAGGCTGTGGGGTCGATGGTATCCGGTTGGCTCTGCCATTGCAGGATCAAGCCATCATGCAGGGCCAGCATCAGCCGGGCAGCCGTGGGGCTGTCCACTTGCGGACGCACTTCGCCGCGCGCTTTGGCCTGATCCAGAAAGCCAACCAGGGCGTGGGAACAATGATCAAAGATCGAGGCCATGGCCTCGCGTCCCCATTCGCTGCGCCCGGCCAGGGCAAAAAACTCGGTGGAGAGCAAAGAACACGACGTACCGTCCTGATGAAGGGTCCAGGCCCCTTCGATGATTTGTACAATGGCTTCGCGCAGAGGAATGTCGGGGCCAAGCCGTGCCGCCGTGGCGGCAGAGCGGCGCTGGACATAACCTAGCAGGATTTCCCGAAAGAGCGCTTCCTTGCTGTCAAAATGCACATATAGCGCGCCTTTGGAGATGCCCGCCTCGGCGGCGATCAACGACACGCTGGCCGCATCAAAACCATAAAGCGCGAAAACTTTTTGCGCTGCGCTGAGCAGACGTGCGCGGGTTTCCTTTTTGCGGATTTGCGGCAGGGTCTGGCGAGGGGGCGCACCCTCTATAAGAGTATTTTCAGCAAGGTTCATGGCATTTCCCCTTTTCCCGGCCCTTGAAGGAGTCGGATCATTCATTGGTTTTTGCGCAGGCGAACCTGGAGCGAAAGCTGAACGGTCATTCAGTGAACAAATGGTCATTAGAGTGATTGGAGGTGGGAGTCAATTGGATTCCGTTGGGGATAAAAGAGTGGGAGAGTCTCATCCTGAGCTTGTCGAAGGACGGATAATTCAAATACAGGGCCCCCGGGCGCAGACCCGGGGTCTAGATCCCGGATAAGGCAAGGCCTTTCCGGGAATCCTTGGATGGAAACGGCGGCTGGCTTTACCGCGCCAATTCATCAAACCCATCAGGGGGGCGTCGGTGGTGAGTGGCCTGTTCATAGGCATAGGCCAGCTTGAACAACGTGCCTTCGGCGTAAGGGCGCGCCACCATTTGCAGGCCGGCAGGTAATTTGCCATAGGAATAGCCCATGGGCACCGTAATGGCAGGCATGCCGGTACTGGGGGCAAGGCTTTGGGAGTTATCGCCCTTATATTCCTCGCGGCCCTTGTCCAGATGCGCGGGTGGATTGCTCCAGCTTGGATAAATCAGGGCATCCAGATGGTGCTCGTTCATGGCATCCAGAACGTCTTGGCGATAACTGGCGCGCAAGGGATTATCCAGATAGCGCAGGCATGGTTCGTCCCAGTCTTCGGGGGCGCGGTCCGCAGGGAAGGGGGCGAAATACTCCAACCCGCCTTGGGCATCGGGGCCATAAAGGCCATTTTCCAGCACCCAGTTTACGTCCTTGAACGGGGCAGCATCGCCGAGGGTTTTAAGATATTTGGTCATGTCATAGCGAAAGCTGGGGCAGGTATTTTCAGCATCAATATGGCTTTGCATGTCTTTGACCGTAAATGGATCGATGATGATCGCCCCGGCGGCGGCCAGATCACGTAAAGCCTGTTCAAAGATGGCGATCACCTGTGGGTCCGCATCCTTGGTGTTCACAAACTTTCGCAACACGCCCAGGCGCGCGCCTTTCAGCCCGTCTTTGTCCAGAAATTTGGTGTAATCGTCGGCCTTTTTGTTTTTGCCCTCGGCGGTGATTGGATCGGCAGGGTCATAGCCCGCCACCACATTAAACATGATGGCCGTATCGCGGACGCTGCGGGTCATGGGGCCGGCAATATCCCGATCTGCAATCAGCGGGATTACCCCGTCGCGGCTGGTCAGACCCATGGTAGAGCGAATGCCCACCAGCGCCAGATGCGAGGATGGCCCGCGAATGGAATTACCGGTGTCTGATCCCAGCCCCGCTATGGCAAAGCTGGCCGCCACGGCCGAGGCGGTGCCCCCGGAGGAGCCAGCAGGCACCCGGCCCCGGGCATAGGCATTGGCGGTGGTGCCAAAAGAGGAGGAGATCGTTTCGCGCGGGCTGAACGCCCATTCGGCCATATTGGTCTTGGCAATGATGATGGCATCGGCCTCGCGCAGTTTGCGCACCATAAAGGCGTCATCGGGCGGGGTGCTGTCTTTGAGGGCGATTGAGCCGCCAGTGGTGGGAAAGTCGTAAGTATCAAAATTATCTTTCACCACTACGGGCACACAATAAAGCGGGCCAAGTTTTTCCCCGGTTATGCGCGCTGCATCCATGGCCTCTGCCCGGTTTAGCGCATTGTCGTTGATCATGATAATGGCGTTCAGATCGCGTGCCTTATCATAGGCCGCAATACGAGCCAGCTCGCCGCGCACCACCGCTTTGCAGGTGGTCTCACGCCTTTCCAGCGCCTTGTGCAGGCCGTCAATGCTGGCCTCAACCAGAAGGAAGGGCGTGGGCTGTGGTGTTTTGGGGCCGCAGGCTATTAGCGCGAGTGGCAAAGCGAAAAGGGCGAGGGACGAAGAAAGGCGCATATCTGGAGGTCCTGATCTGTGTTCAGGCTTACTTTGCCACAGGAACAGGCCTTGGCAAACCAGCAAACCATTCTGCCGGGCACAGAATCAGGGCAGGGTGTTCCCATGATCGATRCACAGACCATGCAGGCTGGCGAGGATATGCACGCGTTGGCGACGCGGCTTTTCCCCCTGTGCCGCAGCCTGACTGGCGATGGGGTGCGCGAAACTCTGGGCATTTTCAAAGAGCATTTACCGACTTTAAAAATACATGAAATTATCAGTGGAACCAAGTGCTTTGATTGGGAAATACCACCTGAATGGAATGTGCGTGAAGCCTGGGTAGAAGGCCCCGATGGCCAGCGCATTATAGATTTTAAAGATCATAATTTGCATCTGGTGGGCTATTCTACGCCCATAGATTGCCAGATGGATCTGGAGGAATTGCAGACCCATTTGCATTCCCTTCCCGAGRCCCCGGATGCCATCCCCTATATCACTTCCTATTATCAGGAACGCTGGGGGTTTTGCCTTACCGACACGCAGAGACAAACGCTCAAATCCGGCACGTATCGGGTGAAAATTGATACGGATCTGAACCCGGCGGGCAGCCTGACTTATGCGGATTTGCTGATCCCCGGGGAAACCAGGGAAGAGGTCTTTCTATCCACCTATGTGTGCCATCCCAGCATGGCCAATAACGAGCTTTCCGGCCCCATGGTGGCCACCTGGCTGGCCAAATGGGTGGCCAGCGCCCCGCGCCGTTACAGCTATCGGTTTGTGTTTATCCCGGAAACCATTGGTTCAATCTGTTATCTTTCCAACCATCTGGTGCATTTACAGGCCTATGTGCATGCCGGGTTTAACCTGACCTGTATGGGCGATGAGCGTAACTTTTCCTATCTGCCCAGCCGGGCCGGCGACAGTCTGTCGGACCGCGCGGCCTTGCATGTGCTATCGCATATGGCCCCGGATTATATTCGCTATGACTGGCTCAACCGTGGCAGTGACGAGCGCCAGTATTGCGCCCCCGGGGTGGACTTGCCCGTGGCCAGCATTATGCGCTCAAAGTTTCATGAATACCCTGAATACCATACCTCGCTGGATGATTTGAACTTCGTAACGCCCAAGGGGCTGGCCGGGGGCTATCTGGCGGTGCGCCGGGCGCTGGAATGTATTGAAGCCAACCGGATCTGGCGGTCCACCATTTTGTGCGAGCCACAAATGGGCCGCCGGGGGTTGTATTCCACGCTGGGCACCCGCACGCCGGAAACGGCCACGCGTCTGCGTATGCACATTTTGTCGTGTGCGGACGGGAATCATGATCTTTTGTCGCTGGCAGAAATACTACGCACCCCGGTATGGGAGCTGGTGTCCTTTATCCGGGAACTGGTRGCGCATGGATTGTTGGAGGAAGTGGGATGAGTGATCAAAAAACCGTGGCGGTGGCGGACCATTACAATGCGGTGGTTGATGATTATCACCTCAATTATGATGACGAGGCCCACAAAACCTTGCCTCATTATCCGGCCAACTATTTTCGCCTGCAAATCCTGAAAAAAGAAGTGGCCAAACTGGACGCGAAATCCATTTACGAGACCGGTCTGGGCGAAGGCACGCCCCTGGCGCATATGGCGGCAATGGGTTTGCGCGTTGCCGGCAGCGATATTGCGCAAAATATGGTTACCGCTGCCAAGGTCAATTTTACTCGCCGTGGGCTGGACCCCGATGTGATCCAGATCGGCAATATTGATGAGCCGGAAAGCTTTGCCAATCAGTTGGAAGGCGGGCTTTTTGACGCCATGATGGCCTCGGGTGTTTTGCCCCATGTGGCTGATGATGAAACGGCCCTGCGCAATATGCGCTCGATCATTCGCCCGGGTGGTACGGCCTTTATCGAGTTTCGCAATTCACTCTTTTCCATGTTCACGCTGAACCGTTTCACCAAGGAATTTTACCTGGATGAATTGCTGAAAACCGTGCCAGATGCGCTGCGTGATGCCACGGCCAAAGAGCTGGATGACCGCCTGGCCACTGATATGCCGCCCGCAAGGACCAGGAATGTTGATGGCGACGGACCGGGTTATGATCTCATTCAGGCGAATTACCATAACCCCTTTGAATTGCTGGAACAGTTTGGAAAACTGGGCTTTTCCGACATGAAAATTCACTGGTATCATTTTCATCCGGCCCCGCCCATGCTGGAAAAGGCCATCGGTCCGGCCTTTCGTGAAGCTGCCATGGCTATGGAATATGACCAGAGCTGGCGCGGTATGTTCCTGTGCTCGGCCGGTGTGGTGCAGGCGGTGCGTAGCTAGTTTTAGCGGCACCACTACGCCCTCATCCTGAGCTTGTCGAAGGCTGTATTTTCGACGCCCCCCTATCCTTCGACAAGCTCAGGATGAGGGGGCTATTTAATTCTCTACGCCCCAGTCTTTTAAAATGGCGTCGCGATCACTACCAGGTTCTGGTGGCGGCCCGGCAATGGCGCCGGGGGTTTTAGAAAACCTTGGCGCGGGGGCCGGTTGCAAAATGCCTTCGACATCAATCAAATTCTGCCGGGCCTGATTATGGGGGTGATCGGCAGCCTCGACCATGTCCATCACACCACCGGCGCAGACATCCGTGCCTTCCAGCAGGTTCTGCCAGTGGGCGCGGGCTTCTTTGGCAAAAATGGTGGCCAGTTTTTCGCGTAAATCCGGCCAGCGCGCCTGATCATAGGGGGCGTCCCATTCTTCGCCCCCAAGGCCCAGCTTATCGCGCAACAGGGCGTAAAACTGTGGCTCGATCGCGCCAATGGTGAAGAATTTTCCATCCGCACAGGCATAGGTACCGTAGAAAAAAGCGCCACCATCCAGAAGATTGGACTGGCGCTTTTTCTCATCCCACATGCCGCTTTGGCGCAGCCAGTGAATGGGGGCCATCAGACTGATTACCCCATCAACAATGGCGCAATCGACTATCTGTCCCTCGCCGGTTTTTTGCGCGTGGTACAGGGCCGCCATCACCCCAAAGGCCAGATAAAGCGAGCCGCCGCCATAATCGCCCACCAAATTCAGGGGCGGGGTCGGGGGGCAGTCCGCCGCGCCCATGGCAGCCAGCGCGCCGGTAATGGCGATATAGTTCAGATCATGACCTGCGGCCTGCGCCAAGGGGCCATCCTGGCCCCAGCCGGTCATGCGTCCATAGACCAAAGCCGGATTATCTTTTAACAGGACATCCGGCCCCAGGTTCAGCTTTTCCATAATGCCCGGGCGAAAGCCTTCCAGCAGGGCGTCTGCCCTGGTGCAAAGCGCCCTTGCAGTTTGCTGGTCGGTTCCTGATTTCAGATCTAAAATGATGGAGCGTCGGCCCCGGGAGGTTAGGTCAGCCGGGCCGCCATAAGGGGTGCCGGGCCGATCAATGCGGACAATGTCTGCCCCCAGATCGCTCAGTAACATGGCGCAAAATGGCACTGGCCCCAGACCCGCAAACTCCAGAATCTTCAAGCCTTGCAGAGGGCCGGAACGATTTGTGTGTTTTTCCATGCCTTGTCCCTTTATTCATGCGCGTTTATGCCGGTATGGTCGTTCTACGAATCAGGGGGAATTGTAAAGCAGCTAATGGATTTTACGGCAAGAATTCTGATCGTTACCCACGGGGACGGCGTTGTGTTCGAGGCGGCAGGGCGTTTGAACCGCGCCGGGCTGAGCACGGTGCAGGCGCGCACCCATGAAGAAGCCGGGATAGCAGCGGCGGATTTTACAGTGGAAGGCGTCGTTATTGACGCTCAGGACCGCTCGTTCGAAGACACCGTTACCTTGGCAAAACACCTCAAGGCCATTGCCGGTGAGCGGCCTTTACCCATTTTGGTCGTGGCTGATATTGACGAAAGCACCCCTGGCGAAGAATTCTTCGCCAGTGTGCTGCGCCCCCCCGTACATCCGGCACAGCTGGAGGCACGCCTTCAGGCGGCCTTGCGGGTGGCGCTGATGGAAGAAGAGGCGGTCCAGCGGCGCAAAACCGTGGTGGCTCTGGGGCAGGGTGATCTTCAGCCGGGTGCGCAAACGCCAGATGCAGGAGCGTTATCGATTTTATTTGTCGGGGCCGCCGCCCCGCAATTTATTGCCCTAAAAAACGCGCTGGAACAGGCCGGTGCAGAGGTCACTGCGGCCATGACGTCCTTCACCGCTTTTGATTATCTGCATGATCGCAGCTTTGACGCGATTGTGCTGAATGCGCTTGGCGAGAACGAGCCAGCCTTCACCATTGTAGCGGCGATGCGCCGCAATACCCGGTTGTTTCATGTGCCGGCAATTTTGCTGGTAAATTCAAATTCTTTTACAGATGTAGACGAAGCCTATGCCCGTGGGGCCAGTGATTTGCTGGATGCCTCGGTGGATGAAGCCGATTCGCGCCAGCGCATATTGGGTCTGGCCCGTGAACGTCAACGCCACGAACAGACCAAGGCGCTGTTCGAAGGGGTGCGTACGGCGGCGGTGGTGGATAAGGATACCGGCCTGTTCAACCCGTCGTTTTTTGCCCGCCATCTTGGCCGCATGACGCGCCGCGCCTGCGAAATCAATCGCCCGCTGGCGCTGGCGGTAATCCGGGCGGCGGCCCCGCCGGATATAGAAAAAGTTTATCGCGAATCGGCCCAACGGCAATTGGGCGGCATGTTGCGCCATCTGGTTCGTGCCGAAGATATGGCGTCGCGTCTGGGGACCGGGGCTTTTGCGATTGTCATGCCAGGCACCACCAAGGCGGCTTCGCAAATTGCGGCCAACCGCATTGAAAGCGTTATTGATTGTACCGCCTTTGAAAGTGGCAATGAGGACCGGCCATTCCAGTTGGAACTGGAAACCAGGGTGGTCGAGTTGCGGGCTCGCGAATCGAGCGAAGGTCTGTTGCAGCGGGCGCTGGATGAGGACTGAATCAGTCCGGCTTGGGGAATTTTAAGGCCCGGCCTTTTTGTATCGCCTCATCACCAAATCTGGCCCGGGCCTGGTCCATAGCACGTTCGGCCTTGGCCCGGCGCGGGGCCTCGGTGTCCAGCAGGTCATGCCAGCCATCCTCATCCCGGGCCGGACAAAGCGAGGTAAAGCCCGCACCGATAAGGCGAAAGTGGCGCTCGCCTACTTCTTTTTGCAGGCAGGGCAGTAAGGCCCGAAACAGCGCATCGGCAAGGTTGGTTGGTGGCTCCAGTTGCTTTTGCCGGGTCAGACTCTGGTGATATTTATCCTTTAGTTTTAAAACCGCCGTCCCGCCCGCCAGATTTTTGGCCTTGGCCAGCCGGGATGCGCGCTCGCATTGCCGCCACAGCTGGCTTTCCAGTGCATCCAGTGCGCCTATATCGGTGGAAAACGTGGTTTCCGAAGAAATGGATTTGCGTATGGAAATGGGGGACACCTTGCGGTTATCCAGTCCCCGCGCCAGATGGGCCAGTCGAAACCCTTGCTCTCCATAACGCTGGGCCATGGTTTCTATGGGGGTGTCTTGGATATGTTTGACCTTGCCAAGGCCGTCACTGGCCAGCTTGCGGGCAAATGCCGGGCCAACCCCATAAATAAACTGCACCGGCTTGTCGGCCAGAAAACCCATCGCACTGGCGGCAGTGATGATGGAAAACCCCGAAGGTTTATCCAGATCCGAGGCAGTTTTGGCCAGAAATTTATTGCACGACAGGCCAATGGAAACGGTAATGCCGAGCTCAGACGCCACATCGGCCTGAAACCTGATCAGAGTTTGCACTGGCGGGCCGCCGTGCACGCGCTCTGTGCCGCCAAGATCTAAAAACGCTTCGTCTATGGATAGCGGCTCCACCAGCGGCGTCAGATCGCGCATCATGGCGCGCAGGCGTTCGCCCTCATGAGAATACTTGTCCATGCTGGGCGGCATGATGTGGGCGTGGGGGCACAGTTTTCTGGCCTGATACATGGGCATGGCCGAATGTACGCCAAAGGCGCGGGCCAGATAACACGCCGTGGCCACAACCCCTCGCCGCCCGCCGCCGCCAATGATCAGCGGTACCGTGGCCAGAGCGGGGTTGTCACGCTTTTCTATGGACGCATAAAACGCATCGCAATCCACATGAGCAATAGAAAGTGAAGCCTGCGAAGGGACGTTTAATATATATGTGCTGCCACAATGATTGCACCGTTGTGCTGATCCGGTAGGCTGGTAACAGGAACGGCACCATAGGTCAGGCATAAATATTCCTCGATCAGGCCTTGTCTGCCACCAGAAAAACGTTCATGATACGTTCACATTGTTCTGTTTTTTTATAAAGGTCAAGGCATATCAAGGGTTGTTTAAGGTTATTGTGGTTTAACAGGTTTCAAGAATAAGAATTGTGTTGGTTGAATAGGTGATAGGCGCACGCGCCATGCTCAAAGCTATGCCAAAAAAAATACTTATCGTCGAAGATAATGAACTGAACATGAAACTCTTTCATGATCTGCTGGAGGCGCACGGGTATGAAACGCTGCAAACCCAGGAAGGCCTGAAGGCACTGGATATTGCTCGCGAACATCGTCCTGACCTAATCCTGATGGATATTCAATTGCCAGAGGTTTCGGGGCTGGAAGTCACCAAATGGCTAAAGGCCGATGATGAATTGGCCTCGATCCCGGTCATTGCCGTGACCGCGTTTGCGATGACGGGTGACGAGGAACGTATCCGCGAGGGCGGGTGCGAAGCCTATATATCCAAACCCATTACCGTCAGCACATTTTTGGAAACCATTCGCAAGCACCTGGGATAGGGGTGGGCGATGAGTGGACGCATTCTTGTTGTTGACGATGTTGCCCCCAATGTTCGGCTGCTCAAGGCCAAGCTGGAGGCAGAGTACTATGATGTGCTCACCGCCGAGAATGGGCCGGATGCCATCGAGATCGCCCGCCATTCAGTACCAGATCTGATCCTGCTGGATGTGATGATGCCGCAAATGGACGGCTATGAAGTTTGTACGCACCTGAAAAACGACCCGCTTACGCGCCATATTCCGGTGGTGATGGTAACGGCGCTGGATGAACAGGAAGACCGGGTGCGCGGCCTGGAAGTGGGTGCCGATGACTTTCTTTCCAAGCCGATAGATGATGTGGCGCTGTTTGCGCGGGTACGTTCGCTTTTGCGCTTGAAACTGGTGATGGATGAATTGCGCCAGCGCGAAGCCAGTGGACGGGCCATGGGCGCCATTAGCGACAGTATGTCGTGTTTTGGGGATTCCAACTCGCCTGCCAATATCCTGATTCTTGAGGATGACCGGCAACGTGCTGAGCGTCTGGCCAGCAAGCTGCACGATCAGCATAACCTGACTTTGAGTACAGACCCTCGTGAAGCCGCCGAAATGCTGGGCGAGAAAGATTATGACCTGCTGGTGATAAACCTTGCGGCGCGCGGATTTGACGGTCTGCGTCTGTGTGCGCGGATTCGCTCCCGTGATAGAGGGCGGGCCATGCCCATTCTGGCGCTGGTTAACCCGGACAGTCGTGAGCAGATCGTCAAAGCGCTGGATATTGGGGTCAATGATGTGTTGCTGCGCCCGGTGGATGCCAACGAATTTAGCGCACGGGTCAAAACGCAATTACGTTGTAAGCGCTATGCCGAYACTTTGCGCCAGTCACTGGATTCCAGCTTTGAAATGTCGGTCACCGACCAGCTGACGGGTCTGCATAACCGCCGTTTTATGCAGGCGCGCCTTGAAGATGCGCTGGCACGACTGGAGCATGGGGTGGAGCCGGCCTCAGTAATGATTGCCGATGTGGACTTTTTCAAACTGGTCAATGACAAATGGGGTCATGATGCCGGCGACAAGGTGTTGCAGGAAATCGCCCGTCGTCTRAAGGCCAACATGCGGGCCATTGATATTACCTGCCGCTATGGCGGTGAAGAATTTGTTGTGGTGATGCCGGGGGCTGATGTTACGGCGGCGATACAGGCGGCTGAGCGCTTGCGGGTATCGATTGAGGCCGATCCCTTTGATCTGGGTAGTGGCAATGGTACCACGCTCATCACCATGTGCGCCGGTGTGGCCGAATTGGTAAGTGGAGACACGCACGAAAGCGCACTGATCCGTGCGGATCAGGCGCTATATGAGGCCAAGAGTGCTGGACGTAATTGTGTGCGAATTGCAAAGTCGACCCCGGCGCAATCTGCAACCGGGTGAGGCGGGTTGATCTTTGGTCCCTTTTAAAGACCTATTTTATCTTGCCTTCTTTGAATTCAACATGCTTGCGGATTACCGGATCATATTTGCGCAGCACCAGCTTTTCAGTCTGGGTGCGGGAGTTCTTCTTGGTGACATAGAAGAAACCTGTATCAGCCGTTGAGTTGAGACGAATTTTTATGGTTGCCGCTTTGGCCATCACCGTGATTCCTTTAATTTCCGGGACTTCCCCGGCGCAAGGCGCGCAACATACTGACCACGTGCGCGCTGTCAACCACGCCGGCGCATAAGTGCAGTGACCGGGTAAATAAATCCAACGATCAGTAACCCGATTAGCGCGCCATTGGGGTTGATAATGTCCATCAGAGGGCCAACCAGTACCGGGCTAATCAGCGATCCAATCCCATACATGGTTACCAGCGCAGCACTGGCTGTGGTCATTTCAGATTTTTGGAACCGCTGGCCTACAATGGCCAGGGCCAGAATGTAAATCGCCTCCACAAGGCCCACATAAAAGAAGAAAACCAGATAGATCATCGGCGAATGATTCTGGCCTGCCAGATACATCAAAGCCGGGCCAAGTATGCCGGCAAAGGCGCAGATCAGCATTAGMCGATAACGATCAAACAAATCGCCCAGCCAACCCAGTGGCAATTGCAATAAAATCACTCCTACCGCACCGGCGGCCACCAATAACTGGGCCTGGGTTTCAGCAAAACCGGACCGGAATGCCCATATCGGTGCAAAATGCATGGCCGAGGTTTCAATGGCCCCAAACGCCAATGCTGCCATCATCAGGCGCGGGGCCTTGGCAGCGATGCTGATGATATCACGAATGCCTGAACGTGCCTTTTCCGGGATATGCAAACCGGGCCCGGGGAGCAATAATGGCAGGGCAGCAAGCGTGCATATCACACCGCCAGCAATAAAAGGTGCCCAGCCACGCACCCCCAGAAAAGCAACAATTAATCCGCCCAGACCGAAGCCAGCGGCCAGCGCAATGGAGTATAGYCCCAGCACCCGGCCACGGATTTTTGCGGGGGCCAGCTGGATAATCCAGGTTTCGCTGGCTACAAACAAAATCGCGATCACAAGGCCGGAAGTGAAGCGCAAAAACATCCAGAACGGCACATTGGGCAGCAGTTTGTAAGCAATAAAACTGAACGCCGTATAGAGCAGGCTGGCGATCATAAAAGGTCGGGTTGGCACTCGCGCCAACAGGGCAGGTGCAAAGGGCGCAGCCACAACGGTTGAGAGTGCCCCCATCAGTGCGTTTAACGCAATGATGGTGCCGGACCCGGTCATGAATTCCAGATTGAAAGCCAGTAAAGGCAGACTCAGCCCAAACGACATGCCAGCGATGCTGACACACGAGATCGCCGCCGCCGCCGAGAGGCGCCAGCCGGGCAGGCCGTTTTGCTCGTGTGTTTCTACGCTGGTCATAGCGGCCCTTTACTGGGTGTCGGGGTAAATGTCATGAAAAATGACAATCTTGCAGTTTTGCTCTTCTGATGGTGTCTTTATCGCCACAGGTTTATGTGTTGGTATGTTGATTATCTGCGTCTTTGTCTTGCGTGCTTGGTTGTCGTTAATACTGTATTGATAGGTATGCACAGAAAATAAGTCGAATCAGGTGCATTGGCACCGCCACGTAAGGAAGAAAAAATGAAAGATCCGCAAGACGTCATGATGAATTTGGTGCCCATGGTGGTTGAGCAAACCAGCCGGGGGGAGCGCTCTTATGATATTTTTTCCCGCCTTCTGAAAGAGCGGATCATTTTCCTGACCGGTCAGGTGGAAGACGGCATGGCCAGCCTGATTACGGCCCAGCTATTGTTTCTGGAATCAGAGAATCCCAAGAAGGAAATCTCTATGTATATTAACTCCCCGGGGGGAATCGTTACCTCTGGTCTGGCGATTTACGACACTATGCAATATATTAAATCGCCGGTTTCCACCGCCTGTGTAGGCCAGGCGGCCTCTATGGGGTCGCTTCTTCTGGCCGGTGGTGAGCCTGGATTGCGCTTTGCCACTCCAAATGCCCGGGTCATGGTGCACCAGCCTTCTGGCGGGTTTCAGGGGCAGGCCTCAGACATTATTCGCCATGCGGATGATATCGTCAAAGTCAAGCGTCGYCTCAATGAGATTTACGTTAARCATACGGGGCAGGACTATGATAAGATTGAAGAAACTCTGGATCGCGATCACTTCATGACCGCTGATGAGGCCAAGGACTTTGGCCTGATCGATAAGGTTTACGAACGCCGCGAGAGCGATGATGCTACCAAAGATTAATCCTTGTCAGGCTTTCAAGGTTCTGATGGGCTGGTGAAGTGATCATTGGCGGTGTGATGGTTGCCGTGCAACTGTCGCAAGGATGTCACGTTTGTTAAGTGTATCTTGAACCTTATGTCAGAGACTAGCATTTAGGGTTTGAATGTTGAAGGTCATGGCCTATCATTCATGAAATGGTTTTCATTCGTGCGTCAGGTGCGGGATGTATAAGCCAAAGCGGTGGAGCGTAGCGTGAGCAAATCAGGCGAAGACAGTGGCGACTCGAAAAACACGCTGTATTGTTCGTTTTGTGGCAAGAGCCAGCATGAGGTCCGTAAGCTGATTGCTGGCCCGACGGTATTCATCTGTGATGAATGCGTTGAATTGTGCATGGATATTATCAGGGACGAAGCCAAGAGCACGCTCAGCAAGTCCAGTGACGGTGTGCCGACCCCACGCGAAATCTGCGATGTTCTGAACGATTATGTTATCGGTCAGTCCTATGCCAAACGCGTACTGTCTGTGGCTGTGCATAACCATTATAAACGCCTGCATCATGCGGCGCAGAACTCTGATGTGGAATTGGCCAAATCCAACATTTTGCTAATCGGCCCCACGGGCTGTGGCAAAACCCTGTTGGCGCAAACCCTGGCCCGTATTCTGGATGTGCCTTTTACCATGGCCGATGCCACCACATTGACCGAGGCCGGTTATGTGGGCGAAGACGTTGAAAATATCATTCTCAAGCTCTTGCAGGCCGCAGATTATAACGTAGAGAAGGCCCAGCACGGCATTGTCTATATCGATGAGGTCGACAAGATCAGCCGCAAGTCCGACAATCCCTCCATCACCCGGGATGTATCAGGCGAGGGCGTGCAACAGGCTTTGCTGAAAATCATGGAAGGCACCGTTGCCTCGGTACCGCCCCAAGGCGGGCGCAAGCATCCGCAGCAAGAGTTCTTGCAGGTCAACACCACCGATATTCTCTTTATCGTAGGCGGTGCGTTTGCCGGCCTTGAAAAGGTTATTGCCCAACGTGGCAAAGGCTCGTCCATCGGCTTTGGTGCCGATGTGCAGGAAGAAGATGTCCGCGATGTGGGCGATATCCTGCAAGGGGTGGAACCGGACGATCTGATGCGTTTTGGCCTTATCCCCGAGTTTATAGGTCGTTTGCCGGTGATTGCGACCCTTGAAAATCTGGACGAAGAAGCGCTGGTCACCATCCTGACCGAACCGAAAAATGCACTGATCAAACAGTATGAACGCCTGTTTGATATGGAGGACGTCAAGCTGACCTTCTCCGAAGATGCGCTTATGGCGGTGGCGCGCAAAGCCATTCTGCGCAAGACAGGCGCACGGGGTTTGCGTTCGATCATGGAAGCCATTCTGCTCGACACCATGTTTGACCTTCCC